>JARICB010000006.1 GCA_029264225.1 Nocardioides sp.
CTTCGCTGCTTTGTTCATGGGGGCTACCTATCGCGGGAGCGGGATACGAGCGACGATCTTGTGGTTCCCCTGCCGAGAGGGTCGCAGCGGTTTCGCGGAGTCGGGCGAGCACTGACTCGGTGGAGTCGCAGCCGGACCACACCCGACCGTCGGGGCTCATCGCGTCGTAGCGCCCGACGTAGGTGTAGTCCCACAGCGCGCCTCCGAAGGGATGGGCGTGCGCCTCCACGAAGCCGGGGAAGATGACCTGGTCTGCGTAGCGGTCATCGACCGTGATGTTGGGGTACTGCTCCATCTCGGCCATCGAGCCGACGGCGCGCACACGATCTCCGACCACCGCCACGGCCTCGGCCGTGGGGCGGGCCGGATCCATCGTCCGGACGAGGCGAGCGGGATACACCGTGACAGGGGAGGCGTTCATGACGCTGGCTCCTTGAAAGATCGCTGGGTGGGGGTCACGATCAGGCCTTGTGCTGTCGCAACTCCTCAGAAGAACGACGTGCTGAGGGCTGCTCGGAGGTGGAGCCGCGCTTGGCAACCGCCTGGCCCAACTCGGTGAGCATCATCTCGGCCCGGTCGCGTTCATCGGCGTAGTAGCGCTCCGACCAGCGCAGCACCATCTCCGGGAAAGCCCATCCCGGCTCGTTGGAGGCACCGACGGTGTCCACCTCGGCGCGGACCCGCATCTTCTCTGACTCGTCGCGGTGCTCCTCCAGCATGGCGCGCAGCCGATCGGGGTCGCTCGCGTGACCCAGCCACATGCGCAACATGACGCCGTGCTTGAGCACGGCCGGATCTACTGGTGCCTCGGCCGCCCAACGAGCGACGGCGACCTCACCCTCTGCAGTGATCTGGTAGATCCGCTTGCCTCGGACATCGTCCTTGTTGACGATCTGGGAGGTGGCGTAGCCGATCTCCTCGAGCTTGCGAAGCTCGCTGTAGATCTGGCTGTAGGAGGGCGCCCAGTAGAAGAAGCGCAAGCTCCAGTCGGCCCACTTCTTCAAGTCGTAGCCCGAGAGCTCTTCGCCGAAGGAGAGCAGTCCGAGAACCGCCCAACTCGTGGCGCGCAAGGAGGGAAGCGCGGCGGCGTCTGCGTCGTCGTGGGGCACGTCGGCAGTGTATCCGCGAGAGACCGTTCCGGAATGGTCCGATGCGGAATATATCCAGATGAGCGATCTCGGCCGAGATGTTGCACTTGATGTTTCGATTAGTCATACTTTGATCCGAAACAGGAGGTGTTGTGCTCGAGAACGTGTTGACTGAGACAGCGCGGATGCTGTCTGTCCTTAACGATGGTTTCCCCCAGGTCCAGGCGATGACCGGGGCGCAGGCCCGCGCCACTGTGGCGGCCCGCCTGCAACCGGTCGAGAATCCTGACGACGTGTCACGGACCGAAGACCTGCTAGCGGAATCAGCGCATGGTCCGATCCCGCTGCGGGTCTACCACCCGCACGGCGAGAGTCGACCCCGTCCGGTGGTCGTGTTCCTCCACGGTGGCGGGTTCGTGTTCTGCAGCGTGGAGAGTCACGACGGCTTCTGTCGGCGGCTGGCGCGCCATACCGATGCCGTCGTCGTCTCCGTCGACTATCGACTCGCCCCGGAGCACCGCGCACCGGCCGCCGCTCAGGACGCCCACGCGGCGGTGTGCTGGGTCGCCGAGCATGCTGATCGTCTCGGCATCGACGCAGCACGGATCGTCATCGCCGGCGACAGCGCGGGCGGCAATCTCGCCGCTGTGGTGCCGCTGATGCTTCGCGATCTCGGCGGGCCGACGATCGCCGGACAGGTGCTGCTCTACCCGGTCATCGAACCGGACTTCTCCACCCCGAGCTACCAGCGCTACGCCACCGGGCACTTCAACACCCAAGCCGCCATGGAGTGGTACTGGCAGCAATACCTTGGTGGCGACCCGGCGACTGCGGCTCTGGCCGGTCCTGCGGAGTACGTCATCCCGTCGCGCGCGGCGACCCTGTCGGGGCTGCCGCCCGCCGTCGTGGTGACCGCGGGTCGAGATCCGCTCTCCAGCGAGGGCAACCACTACGCCGCCGCACTGCGCGACGCGGGTGTTCCGGTCCGGCACCGGCACTACCCCGAACTCTTCCACGGATTCTTGACCATTGGCCCGTTCGGGCCCGCCGAGGCAGCTCGCGAGCTGCTCTGGCACGACATTCAGCGTCTCCTCACGCACCCGACCGGGTCCGCGGCGAGCGTCACGAAGGAGAACGAATGAGCACCAACGATGTAGACGTCCTGGTCGTAGGGGCAGGCTTCGCCGGCCTCTACTCCGTGCACCGCGCACATAACGAAGGCTGGTCGGTCGTCGGGATCGATGCCGCTCCCGAGGTCGGCGGCACCTGGTACTGGAACCGTTACCCGGGCGCGCGCTGTGACGTCGAGAGCATGGACTACTCCTACTCCTTCGATGAGGAACTCCAGAGCGAGTGGCGTTGGAGCGAGCGCTACGCCACTCAGCCGGAGATCCTGAGCTACATCCAGCACGTCGCGGACCGCTTCGACCTGCGTCGCCACTACCAGTTCGAGACCCGGGTGACCCAGGCGCGCTTCGACGAGACCGCGAGCCGCTGGGTGGTTCGCACGGACACCGGCAAGGAATATCGGGCGCGCTTCCTCTTCCTCGCCACTGGCAGCCTGTCGGCGCCCAAGATCCCCGATATCGCGGGCTTCGAGGACTTCGAGGGCGAGGTCTACATGACCAGCAGTTGGCCCGCGACCGATCCGGACGTGTCCGGCAAGCGAGTGGGCGTCATCGGGACCGGTTCCTCCGGCATCCAATGCATCCCGATCCTTGCCGAGCAGGCCGAGCAGCTCACGGTCTTCCAGCGCAGTGCCAACTTCTCGGTGCCCGCCTTCAACCGTCCCGTCGACGACGACGAGTGGGAGCAGGCCCTCGCGGACTACCCGGAGCGACGCCGTCTGTCCTGGGCCGGTGGCGCCGGCTCCCCGCACGTCAGCCACCCGGGTGACCCGCTCGCGATGAACGACGAGGAACGTCGCCAGGTCCTCGAGGAATGGTGGCAGCGGGGCGGTGTGCTGTTCGGCAAGACCTTCGCCAACCAGTTGGTCGACCGGAAGATCAACGACTTCGCGCGTGACTATGCAGTGGAGCGAATCCGGGCGATCGTTCAGGATCCGACCGTCGCCGACGATCTGGTGCCGACCGACCATCCCATCGGCACCAAGCGGATCTGCACCGACAGCGGCTACTTCGAGACGTTCAACCGTGACAACGTCGAACTGGTCAACCTGCGGCGCGACCCTATCGAGATGATCACCCCGTGGGGGATCCAGACGGCACAGGGAGCCCACAAACTTGACGTGCTCGTGCTCGCCACGGGCTTCGACGCCATGACCGGGGCCCTGACCCGTATCGACATCGAGGGACCTCGTGGCGACCGGATCGCCGACACGTGGGGCAACGGCCCGCTGACCTACCTCGGCATGGGAATCCCCGGCTTCCCGAACATGTTCAGCCTCTCGGGTGCAGGCAGCCCGTCGGTGCTTGCCAACATGGTCCTTACCGGCGAGCAGCAGGTGAACTGGCTCGTCGACCTGATCCACTACTGCGACGAGCATGGGCATACCGAAGTCGAGGCCCGCCTCGACGCGGCCAAGGCGTGGGGAGACCACCTCGACGAGGTCGCCTCCGCCACTCTCTTCGTGGACGCCAACTCGTGGTACATGGGTGCGAACATCGAGGGGAAGACACGCGGCTTCATGCCCTACCTCGGCGGCTTTGCGACGTACGGCGCCCTGTGCGACGAGGCGCGCGATCAGGGCTACGCCGGATTCGTGCTGGGATCGTGACCTCCACCGTGAACGCGCCCCTCGTCGACCTCTCCGGCAAGGTCGCGCTGATCACTGGCGCTGCCCGTGGCCAGGGAGCCGTCGAAGCTGCACTCTTCATCGAGCTCGGCGCGACGGTGGTGCTGACCGACGTCCTGGAGCACGAGGTGAAGGAGGTGGCGCGTGGCCTGGGTGAGCGTGCCACCGCGCACGTACATGACACGGGGTCCGGCGCCGCGTGGCGCACGGTCGCTGATGCGGTGCGTGCCGAACACGGACATCTCGACGTGCTGGTCAACAACGCGGGCATCTACCGCACCGGAGACATCCTCGAATGGCCCGAGGCGGAGCTGCGTGCGCTCTTCGACATCAACCTGATCGGTCCGCTGCTCGGACTTCAGGCGATGGTGCCACTGATGCCGCGGGGCTCGTCGGTGGTCAACGTCGCCTCGATCTCGGGCCTGCGGGGCCACGGAGGTGCACTGCCATACTCCACCTCCAAGTGGGGTCTTCGGGGGGCGAGCCGGTCTGCTGCCCAAGAGTTGGGCCCCCGGGGGATCCGGGTCAACTGTGTGTGCCCCGGCTCGGTGGACACGCCGATGATCGCGACCAGCACGATGGACCTCTCGCACCTGCCCGTGCCGCGTCGCGGTACGGCCCACGAGGTTGCCTCGATGGTCGCCTTCCTGGCCAGCGATGCCAGTGCCTACACCACCGGAGCAGACTTCGTCATCGATGGAGGTGCCACCGCCTGAGTTCCCGGAGCTGTCTGGTTGGATCCGTGCATGAGCCAGGCCGCGGAATATCGCACGCTGGGTGAGCTCTGTGAGTGGCGCGCCCGCACACACCCCACCCGACCCGCCGTTCGCGACGACGAACTCGAACTCGACTTCGCTGACCTGGCCGCCCGGGCCCGGTCCGTGGCCCGGCTTCTTGGCGAGCGCGGAGTGGTCGTCGGTGACCGGGTCGCGGTGCAGGGGCCGA
>JARICB010000063.1 GCA_029264225.1 Nocardioides sp.
CACCCGCTCGCGCCGGCCCGAGCGGCCCGGCGTACGCCGCCTGCTCAAGTACGCCGCGAGCGACGTCGTACCCCTCAGCGGCACCGGACAGGGCGAGGCCGACCCCGGCCTGCTGATCGCGCTCGCACGCTTCGGCGACGCGCCGTGCGTCTTCCTCGGTCAGGACCGGCGCGGGCAGACGACCGACCACCCGATGGGGCCGGGCGCGCTGCGCGAGGCTCGGCGCGGGATGCGACTGGCCTCCGAGCTCGGACTGCCGCTCGTGACGGTGATCGATACCCAGGGCGCGGCGCTGTCCTCCGACGCCGAGAACGGCGGTCTGGCCGGCGAGATCGCTCGCTGCCTGGCCGACCTGGTGACGCTGAAGGCCCCGACCCTGTGCCTGATGCTCGGTGAGGGCAACGGCGGAGGCGCGCTGGCGTTCCTGCCTGCCGACCGGGTGGTGGCTGCCCAACACGCTTGGCTCTCGCCGCTGCCACCAGAAGGTGCCTCGGCGATCGTGCACCGCGACCTGGACCATGCCCCCGAGATGGCCGCCAGCCAGCAGGTGCGGGCCCTGGATCTCTACCGCCGCGGGGTCGTGGACAGGATCGTGGCCGAGAAGCCGGACGCCGCCGACGAGCCGGAGGAGTTCTGTCGCCGGGTCGGCGCCGTCCTCGAATACGAGCTCGCCGCCCTCCTCCTTGCCGGTCCCGGGACCGCCGAGGATCGGGCCCGCCGCTACGCCTGAGGCTCCTCCACCTCCCGTCTCCGAGAGTCCCGCGCGCCGAGAGGTAGCGAGTCACCAGCGGTTGCGAGCCTCCTCGGCCCACCCGACGGCGCCATCGACGGCGACCCTGTTCCCGCTGTCGTCGACCATCCAGCCCTCGAAGTGGCCGAAGCACTGGTGGGTCTCGCCGGCGAGCACGAGCAGGTTCATGCGCGCCACCCGCTCGTGGAAGGGATGGAAACGCACGTCGACGCCCTCGCCCGTGATGCGCCACGACTTCAACCAGTCGGCACGGTCATAGGACCAGTCGAGCTCGGCGCCGATCTTGTGCAGCCGACCCTCGACCACGAGCGCGTTCTCGGTCGTGCCGGTGCCGTCGGTCCACTTGCCGCCCAACTGCACACCTCCCGAACGATCCGGAGTGCTGCCGGCGGCCCAGTTCCACGTCATCGCGTAGGGCCACTTGCCGCGGCCGTGGTCGAGGACGGCGAACGACTCTTCCGCGATCTCATGCGTCGCGCCGTCGAGGATCAGTCGACCGCTCACCGGGCGCGCGACGTCCTTGACGGTGTATTGGAACCGCCGCTCGCTCCACGGCACGACGACACCCAGCGACTCCCCGCCCGGCCCGATCTCGAGCTGGACCTCGATGCCGGCGGCTCGGGCCACGATGTTCACGCGGTCGTCGGCCTGCTCGATGCCGATGCGTACGCCGCCCGCATGCACGCCGACGTACCCCTGACCGCTCACCTCGGGCAGCACCACCCCGCGGGCGAGCGGGCTGACCGCCTCCTGCGCCCACTCTCGGCCGGTGGCGCGGTCGAGGACGTAGAGGCTGTTGACGCCGGCATAGTCCAGGGAGGAGACCACCACCCCGATGACGTGGGTCGGTGTGACGACACCCCAGTACTCCCAACGCTTGCCCCGTCCCCAGCCCCGAAGGTTGCCCCGATGGAGCGGGCGCCGACTCCAGCCGACCGCTGCCGGGTTGAGCCGGCCGTTCGGCAGGCACAGGTCGACGGGGACTGTGATCTCGCGCTCGTGGGTCACGGCGGTGAGCCTGCCAGAGCCGGGGGCCCTCGCTCGCTGTAACGCCGGGTTATGTGCTCTTACCCCCCTGAAATACCAGGGGGGTAAGAAGATGTAACACGGCGTTACAGCTCGCTCAGAAGAGCAGCGCGGTGCCCGGGTCCTCGAGGATCCCGGCGACGTCGGCGAGGAAGCGCGAGCCCGACTCCCCGTCGATGTGGCGGTGGTCGAACGAGAGCGCGAGCGTAGTCACGTCGCGGGCCACGATGGCCTCGCCCACCACCCACGGCTGCTTGCGGATCGCGCCGAAACACAGGATCGCGGACTCGCCCGGGTTGATGATCGGCGTACCGGCGTCGACCCCGAAGACGCCCACATTGGTGATCGTGAACGTGCCGCCCGTCATCTCCGCCGGCTGGGTGCGGCCTTCGCGGGCGGTGGCCGCCAGCGCCGTGAGCGCGCCGGCCAGGTCGAGCATCGAGAGCTGGTCGGCGTCCTTGATGTTGGGCACCACGAGTCCGCGCGGGGTCGCGGCGGCGATCCCGAGGTTGACGTAGGACTTGAACACGACCTCCTGCGCCGCGTCGTCCCAGTAGGAGTTGATGGCAGGGGTACGCCGCATGGCCAGCGTCACCGCACGCGCGAGCACGAGCAGCGGGCTGACCTTGACGTCCTTGAACTCGCGCCGCTTCTTGAGCCCCGCGACGAACTCCATCGTGGCGCTCACGTCGAGGGTGATCCACTCGGTCACGTGCGGGCTGGTGAAGGCCGAGTGGCTCATCGCCTGGGCCATCATCTTGCGCACACCCTTGATCGGTTCGCGCCACTCCCGCAGGGCACCGGGCTCGGTCGACGCGGCCACCTCACTCGGGTTGCCGGCGTACTGCGGGGACATGCCGACGGCCGCCTCCACGTCGGCGCGGGTGATCACCCCGTCGGCCCCCGACCCGGTCACGGTCGATAAGTCGACGCCGCGGTCCTTGGCGAACTTGCGCACCGGTGGCTTCGCCAGGGCGCGTACGTCGCGGGGTGACTGCACTCGATCGGGCACCAGCGCCTCGGCAGGGTCGGGCGCCGCCACGGGGGCGGCGGAAGTGGTCGGCACCGCCGGCTCATCCACCGGTGCCACCTCATCCGACTGAGCACCACCGGGCGCGAACGCTCCCTGGAGCTGCATCTGTGCCTGCCCGCCGGCCGTCGTCGACGGTGACGCCGACCCACGCCGGGCCCGTCGCTGCGGCCCCCGTTCGGCCTTGTTGCGTCCGACCAGCGACTCGCCCTCCCCGCCACCGGAGGCCGCGGGGTTGGAGAGATCCATCGCCGACAGGTCGGCCGGTTCGGCGCCAGCCTTCTCGGCCATGCCGAGGTAGGGGTCCGACTCGGTCTGGGGCGCGGCTGCGCCAGCTCCCGTGTCGGCCTCGTCGGCCTCGTCGGCCTCGTCGGCCTCGTCGGCCGAGCCGACCGAGATGATCGGCGTACCGACGGCGACCATCTCGCCCTCGGCGACCATCAGCGCGAGCACCGTGCCCTCGAACGGCGAGGGGAGCTCGACCAACGACTTCGCGGTCTCGATCTCGACGATGATGTCGTTGATCTCGATGACCTCGCCGACCTTCACCTTCCAGGAGACGATCTCGGCCTCGGTCAGGCCTTCGCCGACGTCGGGCAGCTTGAACTCGGCCATCAGAACTCCAGCGAACGGTCGACGGCATCAAGGACGCGGTCGAGGTCGGGCAACCACTCCTCCTCGATCCGCGACGGTGGATAGGGGGTGTCGAAGCCGCCGACGCGCAGCACCGGCGACTCAAGGGAGTAGAAGCACTCCTCGCTGATGCGGGCCGAGAGTTCGGCGCCCATCCCGAGGTTGACGTGCGCCTCGTGCACGACGATGGCGCGACCGGTGCGGCGTACGGAGTCGAACACCGGCGCCATGTCGAGGGGAGAGAGCGTGCGCAGGTCGATCACCTCGAGCGACTTGCCCTCGGTGGCGGCGGTGTCGGCGGCCCTGAGTGCGGTCTTGACCGTCGGGCCGTAGGCGAGCAGCGTCGCATCCGTTCCGGCGCGCACCGTGCGCGAGCTGAACAGCGGATCGGGGCTGGCCGACTCGTCGAGCTCGGCCTTGTCGGCGTGATACTGCCGCTTCGGCTCCAGGAAGATCACCGGGTCGTCGCAGGCGATGGCCTGCTGGATCATCCAGTAGCCGTCGACCGGGTTGGAGCAGGCGACCACCTTCAGCCCGGGGGTGTGAGCGAACTGCGCCTCCGGTGACTCGCTGTGGTGCTCGACCGCGCCGATCCCGCCGCCGAACGGGATCCGGATCACCATCGGCATCTTCGACTTGCCCTGCGAGCGTAAGGTCATCTTGGCGACCTGGCACACGATCTGGTCGTAGGCGGGGTAGACGAACCCGTCGAACTGGATCTCCACGACCGGGCGATAGCCGCGCAACGCCATGCCGACCGCCGTACCTACGATGCCCGACTCAGCGAGCGGCGAGTCGATGACCCGGTCCTCGCCGAAGTCCTTCTGCAGGCCGTCGGTGATCCGGAAGACACCCCCGAGCTTGCCGACGTCCTCACCCATGATCAGCACCTTGGGGTCGTCCTCCATCGCCATCCGCAGGCCCATGTTGAGCCCCTTGGCAAGGGTGATCCTCGTCGTCGCGGCCATCAGTGACCCGCCTCCTCGAAGCTGTCGCGGTAGGCGGCGTAGGCGTCACGCTGCGCCGCCAGTTCGTCGGTCATCTCGGTGTAGACGTGGTCGAAGACGCTCAGCGGCGTCGGGTCGGGCAGCGCCTTGCACCCTTCGCGCAGGCGGTGGCCCAACTCCTTGGCCTCGGCGTCGAGGTCGTCGAAGAACGCCTGGTCGACCAGGCCGTTGCGGCGCAGGTAGACCTTGAGTCGCTCGATCGGATCCTTGAGCTTCCAGCGTTCGAGGTCGTCGGTGAGTCGGTAGCGGGTCGGGTCGTCGGTCGTGGTGTGGGCGCCCATCCGGTAGGTGTAGGCCTCGACCAGCGTCGGGCCCTGGCCGTCTCGCGCCCGCTGGAGCGCGGCCTTCGTGACGGCGTAGGTCGCCAACACGTCGTTGCCGTCGACGCGCACGCCGGGGAAACCGAAGCCGAGCGCCCGCTGGTAGAGCGGGATCCGGGTCTGGCGCTCGATCGGTTCGGAGATGGCCCACTGGTTGTTCTGGCAGAAGAAGACCACCGGAGCGTTGTAGGAGGCCGCGAAGATGAAGCCCTCATTGACGTCGCCCTGCGAGGAGGCGCCGTCACCGAAGTGTGCGATTACGGCCGCGTCGCGGTCGGGGTCGCCGGTGCCGACCGCCCCGTCGCGCTGCATGCCCATCGCGTAGCCGACACCGTGCAGCACCTGGGCGCCGATGACGATCGTGTAGAGGCCGAAGTTGTTCTCGGCCGGGTCCCAGGCACCCTGGTCGACGCCGCGGAACAGCCCGAGCAGGGCAAGCGGGTCGACACCGCGGCAGTAGGCGACACCGTGCTCGCGGTAGGTCGGGAAGACGTGGTCCTGCGGGCGGAGCGCACGTCCGGCGCCGATCTGGGCCGCCTCCTGACCGAGCAGCTGGGCCCAGATGCCGAGCTCGCCGTGTCGCTGGAGGGCGGTGGCCTCGGTGTCGATGCGTCGGGTCAGCACCATGTCGCGGTAGAAGCCGCGCAACTCCTCGGCGGAGAAGTCGTGGTCGAACTCACCGTGGTGGACCCGCTCACCTTCGGGGGTCAGGAGCTGCACGAGCTCGGGGCCGCCGTCTTGTGGGTGGGGTCCGAAGACCTCCACCAGGTCCGGGCCAAATCCTGCGTGGTGGCTCATGGATCTCCATTCGCTAGCGGCGGCACCGGGGTCACCGGACGCGCCGACGGCTCGGGTACGTCGTGGCCATGTGCCGTCGGCGTGTGTGACCCACACCACATGGTGGCCCCAAAGTTATCGGGGAACCACCCCCTGCGCGAATCGGGTCCCCTGCTGCACAATCAGCCCCGTGCTCCGACGTGCCCTGCTGCTGGCGATCGCTCTGCTGCTGGTCGGTAGCGCGCCCGCTCCCGCCAGTGTCGATCGGCCGCAGCCGATCCTGCCCGGCAACTTCGCCGACCCGGCGGTAACGACGCTCAAGCAGGGCTACGTCGGCTTCTCGACCGGGAGCCTGATCCCGCGGGCAGTCTCGAAGCGGCCCGGTGGAGCGTGGCGCCCCGCAGGTCGTGGACTTGTCAGGCTGCCGTCGTGGGCACACACCGACGGCGACATCTGGGCCTCCGACATTGCGCGGGTCCGCGGCTGGTGGTTGCTCTACTACGCCGCGCCGGTGCGCGGAATCGGCGAACACGGGCGGTGTATCGGGGTCGCGCGGTCCCGCCAGGCGCTCGGTGGCTTCGTACCGGTCGGCGAGCGACCGTTGGTCTGTCCGACGTACGCCGAGGCACCCACTGCCAGCGACCCGGTGCCACAACTGGCCGGCGACCTGCTGCCACGAGCCGGGGTGATCGATCCGTCGCTGTTCGTCGAGGACGGGGTGGCCCACCTGCTCTACAAGACCGACCGGATCCCCTCCTCGATCCGGATCGTGCCGCTGGTCGGTTCCGGCCTCCGCGCGGCCGGAGCCTCCGTCGAACTGTTTCGCCACGACGGCGTGCTGGAGAACCCGGTCGTGGTCCGCCGCCCCGAGGGCTACGTCATGGTGTTGTCGCAGGGCGACTTCGGCCGGTGTTCCTATCGGACGATCTGGCGGCGCTCGACTTCGCTCCTGGACTGGTCGGCAGCAACGCAGGGAGTGCTCCTCGATCACGCCACGACCGGGCTGTGCGGACCCGGTGGCGCCGATGTCAGCCCGGTTCCTCGCGGCTCTCGCCTGCGAATGTTCCTCCATGCCTGGACCTGCCGGGGCGGCCTCTGCCCTGCCGGAGTCGACCTGGTCAAGAAGAAGCGTCGGTTCGGCTCGCAGCGGCCGCTGTATGCCGTGGACCTGGCCTGGGACGCGGGCGTGCCCGTCGTCGGACGGTTCCGCTGATGTGGTCATCTCGGCCAGGTCACGGTAGGTATGTGCACATGTCGCGCACCACCAACCGCCGTACCAGCACCTGGCTGTCGTTGATCGCCACCACTGCTCTGGTCGCTGCGCTCGTCGCTGCCGGGCTGGCAACCACCCCGACGGCCGCCGATGACGGCGCGGGTGCCGCGTCGCGTTCGGCACGCAAGGCGGCGCTGGCTCCCCGCCCGCTGATCTGGACTCGCGACTTCGGCGATCCCAGTGTCGTCTTCGACGGCACCAAGTGGTTCGGTGCCGCGACCGGCTACCGCTCACGCACGTCGACCTCCGACTACGACTGGGGCAACTGGAACCCCACCGGCGACCTGCTGGTCGACAAGCCGGCGTGGGCGAAGTACGCCGGCGTCTGGGGCCCCGACATCGAGCAGGGTCCGACCGGTTGGCTGGCCTACTACACGATGCCCTCGCGAGGCATGCCCCACGCGCAGGACCGGTGCATCGGCGTTGCGACCGCTCCGACCCTGCAGGACAAGTTCGTCCCCGTCAGCAACCGGCCTCTCGTGTGCCCCGACTACTCCGCCACCGAGCCTGCCTTCGACACCGTCCCCGGACGGGTCGGGCTGCCGCGGCGAGGCGTCATCGACCCGTCGTCGTACCTCGCCCCCGACGGCCGGCGCTACCTGCTGTACCGGACCCAGGGCAAGCCCTCGACGATCCGGATGGTCCGGCTGAACCCCGCCGGGACCGGCACCTTCGGCCAGAGCCGCGAACTGATCCGCGACGTCGGTGTGCTGGAGAACCCGGTCATGGTGCGCCGCGGCAAGTGGCACTACCTGATCACCTCTCGCGGCGACTACGACACCTGTCGCTACCGCACCATCTGGCGACGCTCACGCTTCCGCCACAAGGACTGGCAAGGCACGCGGGCCTACCCGTTCGTCAATCGCGCCAACTCAGGCGTCTGCGGACCGGGCGGCGCCAACTACGTCGAGGCGACCGGCGCCCACGCCAACCGACTCTTCTTCCACGGCTGGGTCTGCAAGGGCACCAACCTGCCCTGCTACCAGAGCTACAAGGGCGCCCAGGACTACTCCGACGTCGGCAAGCGGGCGTTGTACGCCGCACGCGTGCTCTGGACCAAGAAGGGGCCCAGACTTTCGGCGTTCGTCCAGGGCCCGGAGCCGGTTCCCCCGCCGGCGCCGGTTCCCCCGCCGCCGACTCCTACGCCGGAGCCGACCCCGACCTTGACGCCGACGCCGACGCCGACGCCGACGCCGACGCCGACCCCGACCTCAACAGCACCGACGCCCTCGCCGACCTCGTCGCCGACGTCCTCGGGCACTTCGAGTCCCACCTCGACCCCCTCATCACCGCCAACGCCCTGACGCAGGTCCGCCTCAGCCCCGGCCGTGCGGGGTGAGCCAGCCGCTCTCATCCGGCCCGATCGGGACGATCCCGGTCGGATTGATGTCGGTATGCACGACGTAGTAGTGCTTCTTGATCTGCTCGAAGTCGATCGTCTCGCCGAAGCCGGGCGTCTGGAACAGGTCACGCGCATACGCCCACAGCACGGGCATCTCGGCGAGCTTGTTGCGGTTGCACTTGAAGTGGCCGTGATAGACGGCATCGAAGCGCGCCAAGGTGGTGAAGAGTCGAATGTCGGCCTCGGTGATGGTCTCGCCCATCAGGTACCGCCGGTCGGCGAGGCGCTCCTCGAGCCAGTCCATGGCGCTCCACAGTCGGGCGTACCCGTCGTCGTAGGCCTGCTGCGAACCTGCGAATCCGCAGCGGTAGACACCGTTGTTGACCTCGGTAAAGACCCGCTTCATCACGGCCTCCATCTCCTCGCGCTCCGCGGCGGGCCAGAGGTCGGGCGCGCCGTCACGGTGGTGCTCGCGCCACTCGAAGAAGAGGTCGTGCGTCAGCGTCGGGAAGTCGTTGGTGACCACGGACTTGGTCTCGATGTCGACGATGGCCGGCACCGTGATGCCCTTGGGGTAGTCGGGCACGCGATTGAAGTAGGCCTCCTGGAGACGCGCCAGACCCAGCACCGGGTCGACTCCGCCGGGGTCGAGGTCGAAGGTCCAACTGTCCTTGTCGTGGGTAGGCCCGGGTGCTCCCCAGGAGATGACCTGCTCGAGGCCAAGCAGGTTGCGCACGATGATCGCCCGGTTGGCCCAGGGACAGGCTCTGGCTGCGATCAGCCGGTAACGGCCGGGCTCGACGGGCCACACCTGCACGTCCTGCGGACCCCGGTCATCGGGATCGGCTGGCCCGTGGCCGGCAAGGATGCGGTCGGAGATGTAGTCCATGTCGCGCTCGAAGGACTTCCCGGTCTGCGTATACGTCGGCGTGTTGTTCACGATTCAACTCTAGGCCCGCCACTGTAACGCCGTGTTATGTCTTCTTCCCCCCCTGAAATAACAGGGGGGAAAGAGTAGATATCACGGCGTTACAGCCTCCATCGGGTGGCCAACTCGATCAGCCGGTCGTTGGCCTCGGGCTCGCCGATGGAGGCTCGGGCACCCTCGCCGGCAAAGGGGCGTACGACGATCCCCGCCTGGTCGGCAGCGGCGGCGAAATCAGCGGTGCGCGAACCCAGGCCGAACCACACGAAGTTGCCCTGCGCCTCCGGAATCTCCCAGCCGGCTCCGCGGATGCCGGCGACCACACGGTCCCGCTCGGCCACCAGCGCGTCGACCCGCTCGAAGAGGGCATCGGAGACGGCCAGCGAGGCGATCGCGGCGGCCTGGGCTACTGCGGAGACACCGAACGGCAGCGAGACCGCCCGCAGGGCCGCGGCGATCGCGGGTGGCGCGACGGCGTACCCGACCCGGAAGCCGGCCAGCCCGTAGGCCTTGGAGAACGTGCGCGTCAGCACCACGTTGCTGCGGCCACGGTACGTGGCGAGCCCGTCGACGGCGTCGGCCATCCGGACGAACTCGAGGTAGGCCTCGTCGACCACGACCAGGACGTGCGGGGGCACCTTGGCCAGGAACTCGTCGAGTTGGCCCTGGGTCACGGCGGGCCCGGTCGGGTTGTTGGGCGTGCAGACGATCACGATCTTGGTGCGCTCGGTGACCGCGGCGGCCATCGCGTCGAGGTCGTGCCGCCCGTCGGCAAGCAGCG
>JARICB010000075.1 GCA_029264225.1 Nocardioides sp.
GACCAGGAGTTCGAACATCTCCTTCTTGCGGGCCGGGTTCATCGGGTCGATCAGCGCCTGGTTGCCGTCGCGCAGGTCGACGGCGCACCAGCGCGGGGCTTGTGTCATGCGCTTGGTCGGCCAGGTGCGGTCGGTCAGGTCGACCGGGATGAACGGCGCGTAACGCTGGTGCGGCATGCCGCTCGGCTGCTGCGGGTTTCGATCGTGCGCGGGGCTGCTGGTGATCATGAGGTTCCTCGACTCTGGATGCGGGCGGTGCGACTGGTGCCGGCGCGCACAACTCTCCGCAGCGAGGAGGCCGACTTCTTCAGGCCCCGCTGCGGCAGCGAAGGAGGAGGCTGCGCATCATGATGGGCTCATCCTATCCCCCACCCCTTCCCGAGGGTGCGAGCCGGTCCCACTGGGTCGTCATTGGCCGCTCAAGGACGAGCACGGGCAGCGAACGCGGTGGCGGTGATGTCGATCGGACCGGGGCCCAGCCGCTCGCGACAGGTGGCGCGCACCTGCTCGCGGCGGGCGGGATCGAGTGCTGCGATCGATTCACCGATCGGACCGACACACTGGAGATAGCAACTCCACCACTCCTCGAACGACGGGTGGGTCACGGTCACCTCAATCTCGCTCAACTCGACCTCCTGGAGGCCGGCGCGCCCGAAGATCTCCTCGAGACGACTGGCCGAACCACCGGGAAGTTCGTGCTCATCGGGCACTTCCGCCGCCACCTCGGCGAGCACCGACCACACAGTGGCCATCGGCGCTCGGTTCCCGACGAGATCCCATACAGCGGCGCCTATCCAGCCGCCGGGCCTGGTGACCCGGGCCATCTCGAGCAGCCCCGCCACCGGGTCGTGCATGAAGTGCACCACCAAACAGGCGCCCGCCACGTCGAAGGCGTCATCAGCGAACGGCATCTCTTCGGCGCCACTGCGCCGGACATCGACCCCCGGGAAGCGCTGCCGGCACGTCTCGACGAAGGGCGGCGACGGATCGACCGCACCCACCGCGTCGGCGCCGAGCCGCTCGACCAGATGGCCCGTCAGGGCACCCGGCCCGCAACCGACGTCCAGGGCGCGTTGACCGCGCTGCACGGCGAGCCAGTCGGCGAACTCGCCGGCGAGTGGGCCGGAGTAGCGCCCCATGAACTGGTCATACGCCTCACCCGCAACGTTGAAGCTCATACCTTCGGACGCTACTCGCCTTCTAGGCTGGGTGCATGCCCCATTTGCTGGTGGTTCATCACTCCCCGACCCCCATCGTCCAGGCCCTCACCGACGCGGTGCTGGCGGGTGCTCGCGACGAATCCATTACCGGTGTCGAGGTGGTGCTGCGGTCGGCGCTGGAGGCGAGCGCCGACGACGTGCTCGCCGCTGACGGCTACCTGCTCGGCACGACCGCGAACTTCGGCTACATGTCGGGCGCGCTCAAGCACTTCTTCGACACGATCTTCCTGGTGGCCGGCGGCGCCCTGACCGACGACGGGTCGGCGAGCGCGATCACGGGCGGCCGGAAGCCCTACGGACTGTGGGTCCACGGCCGCTACGACACGTCCGGGGCGGTCCGCTCGGTACGCTCGATCGTGCAGGCGCTGGGCTGGCAGCAGTCGGCGCCGGTCCTGGAAGTGCTGGGCGACGTCGGCGAATCCGAGCACGCCTCGGCCTATGAACTCGGCGCTACGATCGCCGCGCTGTTGAGCCAGTGACGAACCCGAGGAGACCTATGGCCAACCGACTGCCGCCCCTTCCCGTGCTGGCGCTGGTCCTGGTCCTGACGGCCTGCTCCGGCGCTTCCCCCTCCTCTGGCGAGCGGCCGGCCGATTCGGTCGCGCCGAGTGCCCCTCACACTGCCCAGCCCACGGCCACTGCCGCCCCACGGCCAACGAAGAACGGTTGCCATCGTCTTACCTACGAACAGGCCGTCGCGCCGGTCGTCAGCGGGACCGATGTCGGTTGCGCCCAGCGACACACCTCGCAGACCTACAAGACCGGCCGGCTCGACCTGGTGGTCGATGGTCACCTCGCGGCCGTCGACTCGCCCTCGGTGCAGGCAAAGGTGGCCGCCACCTGCACTGGGCTGTACGGCGACCACGTCGGCGGGTCGACGCAGGACCGACGGCTGAGCATGGTGCAGCCGGTGTGGTTCAGTCCCACCGTCGAGGAGGCCACCGCGGGCGCCGACTGGTTCCGCTGCGACGTGGTGGCACTGGCGGGCACCGAGCGACTGGCAGCACTTCCTCGCTCCTCACGTGACCTCGTCGGCGGCTCCGACCGCTTCGCGATGTGCGGCACTGCCTCGCCCGACGCCGCTTCCTTCGAGCGGGTCCCGTGCAGCGAGAAGCACACCTGGGTCGCGCTCGCCACTGTCGACCTCGCCGGCAGGAGCTATCCCGTCGCCGAGGCTGCCAGCGACCAGATGCAGTCTGCCTGTCGCGCCGCCGCCCGGTCTCGGGCCGAGGACCCGCTCGACTTCACCTGGTCCGAGGAGCGCCCTACCCGGTCGCAGTGGAAGGCCGGACGGCGTTACGGCATCTGCTGGGCCCCGGCCTGAGAGTCAGATCGGGGCCGCGTCGTAGGAGGCAGGGGCTCAGAATCCGAGCTTGCGCAACTGCCGCGGATCGCGCTGCCAGTCCTTCGCGATCTTGATGTGCAGATCGAGGTAGACCGGAGTGCCCAGCAGTGCCTCGATCTGCTTCCGCGCGGCCGTGCCGACCTCGCGGAGCCGGGCGCCCTTGTGGCCGATCATGATCCCCTTCTGGGAGTCGCGCTCGACGTAGATGTTGGCGTAGATGTCGAGCAGCGGCTTGGCCTCGTCGCGGTCGGCACGCGGACCCATCTCCTCCACCACGACCGCGATCGAGTGCGGAAGTTCGTCGCGCACACCCTCCAGGGCGGCCTCGCGGATCAACTCCGCGACCAGGATCTCTTCGGGAGCATCGGTCAGGTCACCGTCCGGGTAGAGCTGTGGCCCCTCCGGCAGCAGTCCGACCAGGAGGTCTGCCAGCAGCCCCACCTGGTCGCCGGAGGCCGCGGACACCGGCACGATCTCGGCCCATTCCGTGTCGGTCTCGGTGCCGAGGGCGGCGATGTCGAGCAGGTGCTGACCGAGCTGTTCGGGCGTCACCAGGTCGGTCTTCGTGGCGACGGCGATCTTGACCGTGCGGCGTACCTTCGCAAGTTCCTTGACGATGAACCGGTCGCCGGGGCCGATCTTCTCGTTGGCCGGGAAACACACGGCCACTACGTCGACCTCGGACCAGGTCGACTTGACCAGGTCGTTGAGGCGTTCCCCGAGCAGGGTGCGTGGCCGGTGCAGGCCAGGTGTGTCGACGAGGATCAGCTGCGCGTCGGGTCGGTGCACGATGCCTCGTACGACGGTGCGGGTGGTCTGCGGTTTCGACGAGGTGATCACCACCTTGGTGCCGACCAAGGCATTGGTCAGCGTCGATTTGCCGACGTTCGGACGCCCCACGAAACAGGCAAAGCCTGATCGGTGCTCACTCATGTGCATCCCTCGCAGCGTCATAGTCGGCCCAGATCTGGTCGCTACTCTTCCCTGCCGCCTTGCCGGCCCGCCAGATGGGTGCCGGATCGACCGCGCGGGGCTGACGTTCCTGCCCGCCTCCGCGCCAATAACCCATGACATCGTAGGCCGCTGTCGACAGCTTCCGCTCCCGCATCAGGTGCTTGCGAATCGCCCGCATCTGCGCAGATTCACCGGCCATCCAGAAGTATCCGGACCCCGCCGGCCAGCCGATCGCCGAGACGATCTGCGCGGTCGCGGATTCGACCCCCTCAGGGGCCGTGGTCCAGGTAACGTCACCCGAGACGTAGTCACGGATCGGCTCGTCCGGGGTCTCTACCCACGCAGTGACCGGCACCGAAACGCTTTCCATGATCCGGGCGAGAGCCGGCAGCGCAGTCAGGTCGCCGACCAGTAGCAGCCATTCGGCATCGGCGGGCATCGCGAACGATCCCTTGGCAGCGCTCACGGTGACGGTCTCGCCGACACAGTCGGTCGAGGCCCACTCCGTGACCAGCCCGTGCTCATGCACGACGATGTCGAGCTTCAGTTCGAGGCCGTCCCAGGACCGGACGGTGTAGTAGCGAGTCTGGAACTGTCCAGGGATCGTCAGGGCGACCCACTCGTCGGGGATCCCGGTGGAGGCGAAGCCGGTCAGACCCGGCCCTCCCAGCACGATCCGGACGAAATGCGAGGAGAGTTGCTCACGTCGCAGGACGACGGCGTCGAACTGGGCTGCCCGGGTGCTCACCGGGCAAGGCTAGCGAGGCTGGGCCGGGCTCAGAAGTCGGGCCGCAACGGGTAGCCCGAAGCACCCTGCTCGTCCGTGCGCACGGCGAGCACCTGGTGCAACTGGATCTCGTTGCGTTCGAACGACAGTCGCGACCCCGCCAGGTAGAGCCCCCACGCCCGCGCAGTCACCTCACCGGCTTCCATGACGCACTCGTCCCAATGCTCGACGAGGTTGCCACACCAGTCGGCCAGAGTATGGGCGTAGTGCGGTCGCAGGTTTTCCTCATGCATCACCTCGAGGCCCACATCCTGTGCCTGGGTGATGATTCGCCCCGACCCGCTCAGTTCCCCGTCGGGAAAGAT
>JARICB010000195.1 GCA_029264225.1 Nocardioides sp.
GTCCGAGCAGCAGGCCCCACCAGCGCTGGTGCACCAGGGTCGCGGCTGTTCCGGCGGCGGCGCCGAGGCTCAGCACCGCCACAGCGATCAGCGGTCGGAGCAGCCTCACCGCTCTCAGAGCCCGGCGAAAAGGTCGGTCTCGAAACCGCCCTCGCCGTGCGGGCCGCGCTGACCCTTGACCAGCACGTAGTACTCATCACCCCAGAAGGCGTGGCTCGACTCGCCACCCCCGAAGAAGGGCCCGTCCGGGTCCACCTGGGTGCGGTAGAGCTTGAGTGCCGCCAACTTGGTCTGCACGAACTCGCGGGCGTCGACGCAGGCGGCGATCTGGGCGTCCGGGGTGACGAACGGACCCATCTGCCCGTCGGGGTCCATCCCGGCGAACGTCGTAGTGTCGCCGGAGGCACGGATCTGGCGCAGGCTCTCGCGCATGCGCCCCTCGCTCATGGCGCACCAGTAGATCTTGGCGATGTCCCAGGGCTCGCCGAGCGCGAGCTTGTAGGTCGGGGCAGCGGCCAGCAGTGCGGCGTACATCGCGACCCGGTGCGCCTGGATGTGATCGGGGTGGCCGTAGCCGCCGAACTCGTTGTAGGTCACGAGCACCTGCGGCCGTAGTTGGCGGATCTCCTTGACCAGCTCGTCGGCAGCCTCGGTCAGGTCGGCACTCCAGAATGCGTTGTCGGGCACGAATTCGCCCTCGACGGCGTGCCCGTCGGCGTGCCAGGCCATGCCGGAGTCGTGGAAGCGACCGAAGCCGCCGAGCCAGCGGTGGTCGGTGACCCCCAGCTTGGCCATCGCGTCGCCGATCTCGCCCTTGCGGTGCTCGCCAAGGCCGCCGTCGTTGTCGTAGGCCAGGTGGGACAGGTCCGGCACCAGCACCTCACCCATCTCGCCGGCGGTGCAGGTCACGACGCATACGCCACGACCCTCCGCGACGTACTTGGCCATCGTGGCGCCGTTGTTGATGGTCTCGTCGTCGGGGTGTGCGTGGACGAACAGGATGCGCTGATCGGTCATGGCACCAGCGTAGGGGCCTACGCACGCCACCCCTCGTGCGAGTGGGCTACGGCTTCTTGACCCGCTTCGGGGCCAGCGGTAGATCGAGCGGCGGTAGTGCCGACGCGCCCGGCTCGATACCCGTCCCAGCGTCCAACCACGCGTCGTACTGCTCGACCATCAACTCGATCATGAAACCCGGCGCGTCCGTGATGACTGCCCACGGATGGCCCTCGTCGTCGTCCTCACCGGCGAGGCGCTCGACCTCGGCCCAGGCCTCGAACCCGTCGGCGACGAGTCGCCGGACCACGGCTCGCGCATCCTGCTCGTCGAAGAAGATGGCCCGCACGGAGCCGGCCTCACGACCTCGCAGCAGGAGGCGCAGATGGGGCAGGAACGGCCGATCCGGGTCGAGCCAGTCGAGCCTGTCGAGGTCGTAGGCACCGACCCATCGCAGCGCGTCGTGCTCGGTCGGGGTCGGCTCCCCCTCGAGCAGTACGCCGCACGCGACCCGCAGTTCGTAGGTGTCACCGATCTCCGCCGCACCCGGCAGCCACGAGTGCACGTCGATCCGGCAGCCCAACTCTTCGGCGATCTCGCGGACCAGCGCCTCTTCCGGGCTCTCCCCGGCCTCGACCTTGCCTCCGGGGAACTCCCAGCGTCCGGCGGCCTCCGGTGGCGCCGTACGCCGGGCAGCGAGCACCGCACCATCGCGCACGATGGCGGCGCCGACAACGAGGGTGCGGGGCTGAGTACTCACCCTCGGAGATTAGCGACCCGACCCCACTGCCACGGCGCACGGCCACGACCTACCGTGGAGGCATGCGCGAAACACCCGACCCGGTGCCCTATGTCGAAGGCGTGCACCTCCAGCGCACCGATGAGAAGGCGCACGAGATCGAGGCGCTTGCTGCCGTGCTCGGCACACCGGTCGGCCTCGAAGGGCTGCTCGACAACCTCAAGTGGCAGGGACGACGGAGCCGGCTGCCCGCGAAACTGTTGGGCCGGGCAGTGAGCGAGGCCTACACCTGGGACGACTACGACCAGCGCGACACCCGGTGGTGGCCCCAGGGCATCTCCACGTCGGCCGACTCCTCCGACACCGAGGACATCGCGGGTCGGCGGGTGCTGGTGACGACGTGGTACTCCCACGAGGTCGACGGCACCAACCACGGCTCCCGCGTCACCTTTCTCGACCTCGACACGCTGCGATATCGCCACGTGCTGCTGGTGCTCCCGACGATCGACAAGCACGGTTTGCTCGCGCTGAAGCCGATGAAGATCCACGCCGGCGGCATCGTGTGGGCCGGGGACTGGCTACACATCGCGGCCACCAAACGCGGGTTCGTCTCTGCTCGGGTCGACGACATCATGCGGGTGCCCGGCGACGACGAGCACGGTGACGACTTCGGCTACGACGGCACCCGGGTCGCCTCCTACGGCTACCGCTACGTGTTGCCGGTGCGCTTCACCTACAAGGCCTTCACCGACGACGGGCACGACCAGCTGCGCTACTCCTTCATGTCCTTGGACCGACGCTCCGATCCGCCCGCCCTGGTCGCTGGTGAATACAACAGCGGCACCGCGCCGACCCGACTCGCCCGCTATCAGCTCGACCCAGCGACGTGGCAGTTGGAGACCGGCGACGACGGCTTCTCCCGCCCGCTCGAGGTCGACGACGGCGGCGTCGTGCGCATGCAGGGTGCCGTGCTGGCGGCCGGTCGCTATCACGTGACCGTGTCCCGCGGCCCGTGGCTGCCGGGCACGATCTACACCGGTCAGCCGGGAGCGCTGCGGCCGCGGAAATTCGCGCTGCCGATGGGTTGTGAGGACCTCACCTACTGGCCGTCCACCGATCGGCTCTGGTCGCTGACCGAACACCCCCACCGGCGCTGGATCGTGTCGATGAAGCGCTCCTTCTTCGACTGAGCCCCGAGCCTTTGGCGCGCTAGCCGTGCACACCTAGGCTGACTCGGTGCGGAGAGTGGGCGGGTCGGTGGCGGTGCTCGCCGTCGTCCTCGTCTCGATCAACCTGCGCCCCGGCGCCTCCTCGGTCGGCCCGGTCCTTGAGGAGATCCGGATCGGCCTGGGCACCAGCTCCGGGGTCGTCGGCATCCTGACCGGACTGCCGGGCCTGTGCTTCGGTCTCGCCGGTCTGACCGCCGTCGCGCTCGCGCGCAGGGTCGGCACCACGACCGGGATCGCGCTCGGCCTGCTGCTGGCCTCGGCCGGGCTGCTACTGCGCGCCGTCACCGACTCCACCCTCCTCTTCATGGCGCTCAGCGCGATCGCGCTGGCCGGGATGGCCGTAGGCAACGTGCTCGTTCCCGCCTGGATCAAGGCGCATGCACAGACCAACGCGGTGCTGCTGCCGACTCTCTACGGCACCGGCCTGATCGTCGGCGGCACCCTCGGCTCGGCGTTCACCGCACCAGTGGCGTCAATCAGCGGCAACTGGCGACTGGCGCTCGGTATGTGGGGGGTGATGGCGTGCCTGGCGCTGCCCGTCTGGCTGTGGCTGGCGGGTCGCGAACGCGCCGACGCCCCCGCTTCGGGGCAGCCTGCACCAGAGCCCACCGGGAGGATCACCTCCTCGCCGACCGCCGTGGCGATGGCGGCCCTCTTCGGTGTGCAGTCGATGCACGCCTACGTGCAGTTCGGCTGGATGCCGCAGATCTACCGGGACGCCGGGCTCTCGGCCTCCGCCGCTGGAGCCATGCAGGCGCTGCTCAGCGGGATCGGCATCGTCGGGGCGCTGCTGATGCCGACGGTGATCGCTCGCGCCGCCGGGCTCGGCCGGTGGATGATCGCTTTCGGAATGCTGCTCGCCGGTGGCTACCTGGGCCTACTGCTGGCGCCGACCACGCTGCCGTGGTTGTGGGCGCTATTTCTGGGCATTGCCGGGTGGGCATTTCCGACGTCGATCGCGCTGCTCACCGCCCGCACTCGCACGGCCGGAGTCACGGCGCAACTGTCCGGGTTCGTGCAGCCGGTGGGCTATGCGCTGGCTGCGATCGGTCCGTTCCTGGTCGGCCTGCTGCACGACGCCACGGGCGACTGGGACGCCGTCCTCGTGCTGTTGATGCTGACAGCGATCCCCTTCATCATCGCGGGCCTGCGGGCCGCGAAGCCGGTGTGGGTCGACGACGAGATGGCCACCTAGGCTCGCCCTTATGTGGCTGCTGATCGACCTGCTGCTTGTCGGTGTCTTCGCGGTGATCGGGCGGCTGAGCCACTACGGCTCGCTGACGTTCGGCGGCTGGTGGGAGACCGCGTGGCCCTTTCTGGCAGGCGCTCTGCTTGCCTGGGCCGTGCTCACGATCCGACGGCGTCCCGGTGCCACTATCGCTGCCGGCGTCGTGGTGTGGCTGACGACGCTGATCGGCGGGATGCTGCTGCGCCAACTCAGCGGTCAGGGCACGGCCATACCGTTCGTAGTCGTCGCGACTCTGACCCTTTGTGCGCTCCTGCTGCTGCCTCGGGTGGTTGTTGGCCTCGTGGCCCGTCGCCGCAGTAGCGACTAGATCGGCCGCGGCACCCGAGCCAACTGGCGGCTCTGCGCGACCAGGCGGCCGGCGGAGTCCCAGACCTCGCAGTCCTCCTCGAACATGCCGCCCGCGACGTTGCTGGTGCGGTGGCTGACCTGGAGCCATCCCGGCGCCGGCTTGGCGCGCACGTGCGCGGTGAGCTCGAGGGTCGGCGCCCAGCCGGGCATCCCGAGGTCGAAGGTGACGGGCGGCAACGCGTCGACGACCATCAGCAGCTCGATCGGGTCCGGGTCGCGCTCGCCGTTGAGCCGGAACCATGCCTGGAGGTGCCCGGTGCCACTCGGCTCACCGAGCGCCCAACCGATGCAGGCGGGGTCGAAGCGCATGTCGAAGCGGTCCATCAAGGTAGCGATGTTGCGAATCTCCGGTGGTGCCATCGTGTTGGGCACGCAGTCCTCGACCGGCGGCATGACCGGCGCAGTCGCGGTGGTGCGGACGTCACCGGCGTGACGCTCGAGGTCGCCGTAGGTCGCCAGCACGGTGATCCGGCTGTCGTGACCCTGCGTCAGGTCGGCGGCCAGCGTGGCGATGCTGCCGCCGTCGCGGACTACCCGGGTGGAGACGGTGGCGGGGCCCGGCACCGATGCGGAGAGGTAGTAGGCACTGACCGCGATCGGGTCGGGCTTGCCGGGCACCACCTTGCTCAGCGCATTGCCGATCGTGGACAGCAGGTAGCCACCGTTGAGGCCTCCCCCGACGACCCAACCGTCGGTCAGGTCCGCGGCATACCGGCCTTCGCCGGTGGCCGTCACGCCAATGTGCTCGTCCCACTCGATGTGCATGGGCGTGAGCCTAGGAGTCGCGCCCGAGCACCAGCCCACTGGTCGGTACCCCGGTGCCTGCGGTGACGACCACGTTGGAGACGTCGACAGGCTGGTTGACCGAGGAGCCTCGAACCAGCCGGACTCCTTCGGCGATCCCGTTCATGCCGTGCAGGTAGGCCTCGCCGAGCTGGCCGCCGTGGGTGTTCAGCGGCACCCGGCCACCGGGGTCGAGGTGCCCGTCGGCGATGAAGTGCCGCGCCTCGCCGCGGCCACAGAAGCCGAGTTCCTCGAGCTGCGGCAGCACCAGGGGGGTGAAGTGGTCGTAGAGCACGGCCGCCTGCATGTCCTGTGCCGTCAGCCCGCTCTGCGCCCACAGTTGGTTGGCGACGACGCCCATCTCGGGAAGTCCCGAGATGGAGGGGCGGTAGTAGGACGTCATCATGTGCTGGTCGCGGCCGGCTCCCTGGGCGGCAGCCCGGACGTAGGCGGGCGCGTTGGGCAGGTCGCGGGCCCGCTCCGCCGACACCAGCACCAGCGCCTGACCGCCGTCGGTCTCCTGACAGCAGTCCAGCAGCCGCAGCGGCTCCGCGATCCAACGTGAGGTCTGGTGGTCGGCGAGGGTGATCGGGCGTTCGTAGAACCAGGCGTACGGGTTGGTCGCGGCATGTGCCCGGTCGATGACCGCGATCCGACCGAAGTCCTCGGTCGTTGCGCCGTATTCGTGCAGGTAGCGCTGGGCATACATCGCCACCCACTGCGCGGGGGTCGAGAGGCCGAACGGCGTCATCCAGGAGTACGCCGCCCGGTCGGCGTTGGTGTCCATGGGCCGGCTCGCCTGACCCAGGCCGTAGCGCTCACCGGAGCGCTCGTTGAAGGAACGCCAGCACACGACCACGTCGGCCAGACCGGCGGTGATTGCCGCCGCGGCATGGGCCACGGTGCCGGCGGCTGCTCCCCCGCCGTGACCGACTCGGGAGAAGAACGTGAGGTCGCCGATGCCGACGTTGCGAGCGACATGGTTCTCCGAGCTGGACTCGGCGGTGAAGGTGACCATGCCGTCGACGTCGGCCGGGGTCAGTCCGGCGTCGGTAATGGCGGCGGTGACTGCCTCACAGGCGAGCTGGAGCTCGCTACGCCCCGATGCCTTGGAGAACTCGGTGGCGCCGATGCCGACGATCGCGGTCGCGCCGGAGAAGGGCGTGCTCACGCGGCACCTCCAGCAGCCACGAGGTCGGGCAGTTCGACGGTCACGGAGCCGATGACGTGCGCACCGAGACTGTTGTCTCCGCGGACGGCGACGGTGACGGTCTCGCCGTCAACGGCCGAGACCGATCCGGTCAGCGTCATCGTGTCTCCCGGGTAGTTGGGCGCTCCAAGGCGCACCTTGAGTCGACTGATCCGCACCGACGGCCCGGCCCAGCCCTTGACGTAACGCTCGACCATCGCGTTGCTGGCAAGGATGTTCATGAAGATGTCCTTGGACCCACGCTCCACCGCGAGAGCGGGGTCGTGGTGCACGTCCTGGTAGTCGCGGCTGGCGATGGCAGTAGCGACGATCAGGGTGCGAGTCAGTGGAATCTCCAGTGGCGCCAACGCGTCGCCGACGCGGACGCTGCTCACGAGACCACCTCCTCGATCGCCACCAGGTCACCGAGGTCGGCGAGCACGGCGGCCGAGCCGCCCAGGGTCGAGGAGATCTGCTTGCCCCACAAGAAGTGCCGGTGGACCGGGTAGTCGACATCCACGCCGATACCGCCGTGCACGTGCTGCACCCGGTGGACCACGTCGAGTCCCGCCTGGTCGCACCACCACTTGGCCACCAGGGCCGACCGGTCGGTCTCGTCCGCGAGTGCCTGCCAGAGCGTCAGCCGCATCGCGTCCACGTCGATCCAGCAGTCGGCCAGCTGGTGCTGCACCGCCTGGAAGGAGCCCAGTGGGCGGCCGAACTGCTCACGAGCACTGACGTAGTCGGCCGCCAGTCGCATCGCACCCTCAGCCACTCCGACCTGGACCGCGGCCAGCGCGAGCGCCGCCCAGCGGAGGACGTCGTGGAGCGCCGAGGCGTCGCCGATCCGCTCGGCCGGGGCGTCGTCGAGCACGAGGTGCCCGGCGACGTCGCGGCTGGTGGTCTCAGCCGTCTGCCAGGTCAGCGTGTCGTTGGCGAGAAGGAACAGGCCGGGCCCGTCGGGAGTCGAGGCGGAGACCAGCACGTGGTCGGCGCCGATCGGCGTCGGCACCACTGCCTTGACACCGCTCAGGTGCCACGAGT
>JARICB010000207.1 GCA_029264225.1 Nocardioides sp.
CTGCTCGTGGTCCGCGAAGACGTCGGGCGCCACAACGCCGTCGACAAGGTCACCGGCGCCCGGATCCTGGCCGACGAGCCGGCCAGCGCCGCGTGCTTGGTGGTCAGCGGCCGCGCTGGCTTCGAGCTCGTCCAGAAGGCCGTCGCAAGCGGCGTCGGTTCGTTGGTCTCCGTCGGGGCCCCGACGAGCCTGTCGGTTCGGCTGGCCCGCGAGTCGGGGCTGGCGCTCTATGGCTTCGCGCAGCCGGATCGGTGTGTTCAGTACGCCTGACCAGTCGTGGGATCGCGGCGTTGTCGGAGGTCGAACCTAGAGTTCGAGGCATGCGGATCCTGCACACCTCTGACTGGCACTTGGGGAGGTCCTTCCACCGGGAGGGACTCCTGGGCCATCAGGGCGTGTTCATGGACCATTTGCTGGAGGTCGTCGAGGCCGAGCGGGTCGATGTGGTGGTCGTTGCGGGCGACGTCTACGACCGGGCGTTGCCACAGGTGGACGCGGTGCGACTGCTCGGTGACACGCTGGCCCGACTCGCCGCCTCCCGCGCCTCGGTGGTGATCTCGAGCGGCAACCACGACTCCGCCCAGCGCTTGGGCTTCGGAAGCCCGTTGATGGATGTGGCCGGGGTCCACATCCGCACCGACGCCGCCAGTGTCGGTAAGGCGATCATGCTGGCGGACGAGCACGGCGAGGTCGCCGTCCACGCGCTGCCCTACCTCGACCCGACGGCACTGCTGGAGCCATGGTCGCTACCTGCGCGTTCCCACGAGATCGTGCTGACCGAAGCCATGCGTCGGGTCAACGCCGACCTGGCGCTGCGCCCCGGTGTGCGCTCGGTAGTGCTGGCCCATGCCTTCGTGGCGGGAGCCGAGCCGTCCGAGTCCGAGCGCGACATCAGCGTCGGGGGCGTCAGCCGGGTGCCTACCTCGGTGTTCGACGGCATCGACTACGTCGCGCTGGGGCACCTGCACGGACGTCAGGTGCTGGCCGACCATCTCCGCTACAGCGGCTCGCCGCTGGCCTACTCCTTCGGCGAGATCGGTCAGGTGAAGGGCACCTGGCTTCTCGACCTGGGCCCCGACGGGGTGGCGAGCAGTGACTTCATCGAGGCGCCGGTGCCACGCCGACTGGCCGCAATCACCGGAGAGCTCGAGGTGCTGCTCGCCGATCCCGCCCTGGCCGTGCACGAGCATGACTGGGTGCAGGTGACGTTGACCGACCCGCTTCGGCCCGCTCAGGCCATGGAGCGACTTCGCCGCCGGTTCGAGCACACTCTGGTGCTGCAGTTCGCCCCCACTGGCGCGAGCCCGGCAGTCCGGTCCCAAGCGCCACTGGCCGGACGCAGCGCCCACGACATCACCCTCGACTTCGTGGCCGATCTTCGCGGCATCCCCGCCACCGAGGAAGAGTCCGCACTGCTGCTCGACGCCTGCGACGCCTGCTGCGACGACCCCGACCTCGACGTGTCGGTGGGTTCTGCCTGATGCGCCTGCATTCGATGACGATCCGCGCGTTCGGGCCTTTTGTCGACAGCGTCGAGGTCGACTTCGACGCGCTCTCCGAGGCCGGCCTGTTCCTGCTCAGCGGGCCTACGGGTGCTGGCAAGTCCAGCGTGCTCGACGCCGTCTGTTTCGCGCTGTACGGCGACGTTCCGGGCGATCGCAGCACAGCGGGTCGGCTGCGCTGCGATCAGGCGGCCGAGGGCGTCGCCTCCCGCGTGCAGCTCGAGGTGACGTTGTCGGGTCGCCGGTTCCGGATCGAACGCTCACCGCGCTGGGATCGGCCCAAGAAGCGGGGCACCGGCATGACCACCGAGCAGGCGTCGGTCGTGGTCAGCGAACTGCTCGATGACGTCTGGCAGCCCCTCACCACCCGACTCGACGAGGCGGGCCATCTCGTCACCGGGCTGGTGGGGCTGACGCTGACTCAGTTCTGCCAGGTGGCGATGTTGCCGCAGGGACGATTCCAGGCCTTTCTGCGGGCCAAGTCGGAGGAGCGGCACGCCCTGCTCCGCCAGGTGTTCCGCACCAGCCGGTTCGACCGCATCGAGGGTTGGCTCCGCGATCGACGTCTCGCTCTGCAACGCGACTCCCAGGCCCACGCTCACGAGGTCGCCCAACTCGTTGGTCGCATGAGCGAGGCGGCCGCCGAGTCACTGCCGCTGGGCTGGGACATCGCCGATCTCGCGCACGAGGCCGCCAAGGGTGACATCGAGAGCTGGACCCACGAGTTGCTCACGACGAGCACCGGGCATCGAGACCAGACACGTCAAGGCCGTATTGAAGCCGATCGTCGCGCCACCGAGGCTGCCTCCGCGGTCGACCTCGCTCGCACCACCTCCCGTCTCCAACGTGCACACGGCGACGCCATGGCAGTACTGGGCAACCATGACAGCGCCGCCCACGACGAACTCCGCCGCCGTGCGACCCGGGCCGATCGGGTAGAGCCGCTCGCCGAGCTCGACGCCAACGTGGCCGAGGCGGCCGCCACCAGCGAACGCCTCCATCGACAGGCGACCGAACGCATGCGGGCGTGGCGAGCACTCAGCACCAACGATCCCACCGGGGTGGACCAGCCCGACCCCGAGCTCGACGAGTTGCCAACACTGCTGGCCGGGGCCCACCGGGCCCTCGATACCGCCAGAGCCTTGCGCCCCGACGCCGACCGACTCGTCGAGGTCACCGGGTTGTGCGACGAAGTAGCAACCGGGCTGCGTGACGTGTCCGCGACCGCGGCGGCCCTGGAGCAACAGCTCAGCGCGGCCCCGGCCAGGCTCCGCCAGGCCGAGGAGTCGTTGGCGTCCGCCGATGCCGCCAGCGCCCGGCTGGCCAGCACGGCATCCGACCTCGCATCGGCCCAGGCACGTGTCGACGCCACCGTGGAACTAGCCGCTCTGCGGCCCGACCTCGGCGCCGCGAAGGCGGATCGCGACGCGGCGCGAGCTGACGTGGTGTTGCTCAAGGAACGGTGGCTGGCGATTCGCGAGGCGCGGCTCGACGGAATGGCTGCCGAGATCGCCAGCGGGCTCGCCGTAGGTGGGTGCTGTCCCGTGTGCGGCTCGGCCGAGCATCCACGGCTCGCGGTCTCCGCCCCGGGGAGCCCGGACGCTGCCGCCGAGCGTGCCCTGCGCAAGCAGGTCGACGATGCTGAAGCGCTCCTGGTTGCCCTCGATGACCAACTGCGACACCTCGAGACACAGCAGGCTCGATTGCTCAGCGTCACCGCGTCCTGCTCAGCTCTCGACGCCCACCAGGCCTTGGACCAGGCCCAACGTCTCCACCAGGAGACTGATGCATTGGCCTCGACGGCGGGCGATCTGCGCGATCACGTCGCCGAGCAGCGAGAGGCGCAGGGTGACCTCGTGACCCAGCGAGACGAGGCCGTGCAACGACGAGTCGACCTCACCTCGCGACTGGAGTTGCACACTGCCGAGCGGGACCGACTACGCACCCTGATCAACGCCTTCCTGAACGGTAGTGGCGCCACGACCCTTCCAGAGCTGGTCGATCTCCGCACCAATCAGCTCGATGCTCTGAGCGAGCTCTGCGCAGCCTACGAGGAAGTCGCCCGAGCCGATCGCGACCTGTCCAACGCTACGCGTGCGCTCTCGGCGGCAACCTCCGGTGCGGGCTTCACCTCGGTCGACGACGCACGCAGTGCCCGGCTCGAGCCCGATGAGCGGCGACGGCTCGATGAGCAGATCGCCGGCGTCGAGGAGAAGCTACGGGCAGCACGGGCCGTGACCGGCGATCCTGAACATGTGGCTGCCGCAGCCCTCCCCCGCCCAGATCTGTCCGCTCTGGAACAGGCACTTGAGGCAGCCGAGTCGGCGTCTCGCGAGGCCCACTCCGACGATGACGAGGCGACACGTCGGCTGGCTCGGCTCAAGTCACTCGACGAGCTGACGCGGAAGGCGCTGACCCAGTGGGCCCCGCTTCGCGACGAGCTCGACACCGCCGCCCGGCTCGCCCACTTCGCCGAAGGTAAATCCAGCGACAACACCCTGCGGATGCGGTTGTCGGCCTATGTCCTGGCACACCGGCTCAGCCAGGTCGTGGCAGCAGCCAACGAACGCTTGTCCACGATGAGCGACCAGCGTTACACCCTCGAGCACACCGACCAACGAGGCGCCGGCGAGACCCGAGGCGGCCTGAGTCTGCGAGTGCGCGACG
>JARICB010000253.1 GCA_029264225.1 Nocardioides sp.
CCTCCTCCGATCCGATCGAGACCGACACCGACGCCGAGACGTTCAAGACCGAAATGGACGCGTTTGCTCGCGAGACCCTGCCCAAGCTCGAGGCCGAGGTCGGTGGCGAGTGGAGCGGCTTCACCGCCACCTTCGTGGAGAAGGGCGGCAACACCGGTCGCTGGGAATACACCGCCGGCGGGGGTGTCTCGCAGCCGCCGGGCAGTCGCGAGGCGGTGCTCGACAAGATCGAGTCGGTGCTGACCGCGCAGGGCATGAGCGTCGAAAGGTCCGACGGCATTACCGACCTCACTGCCAGGAAGGGCAATATCGCCGTCCAGGCGTCTGGGGCGCTTGACAGTGACATCGAGTCCGTATCGGCCATGAACCTGACCTTCAGCTCGTGGGATCGCCTCACCTCACGTAACGACTACGCCGAGAACGCCGGGGAGACCCCACTCCTGCAATGATGCTCCGGCGTGAGCATCGACACAGCGCGCGAACCCTGTGCCGGGCTAGCCTGAAGCCAGTCCGTGGACTCCGACAGGGAGCCGCGAGATGCGTGGAGGAGAACCCGATGAGTGAAGAGACCGCGCCCTACGGCGGCGGCACCAAAGCCTCGTCCGAGCAGACCGCTGCGCAGGCACCGATCAAGAAGATCCGTACCCATCATCTCCAGGAGATGAAGGCACGCGGCGAGAAGATCACCATGCTCACCGCCTATGACATGTACACCGCGCAGACCTTCGACGAGGCCGGGATCGAGATGCTGCTGGTCGGCGACTCCGCCTCCAACAACGTCTTGGGCAACGAGACCTCGCTTCCCGTCACCGTTGACGAACTCCTTCCGCTGACGCGGGCCGTGGCCCGCAGCGTCCACCGCGCCATGGTCGTGGGCGATCTGCCGTTCGGCAGTTACCAGGCCAGCCCCGAGCAGGGCTACCTGACCGCCGTACGTTTCATGAAGGAGGCTGGCGCCCACTGCATCAAGCTCGAGGGCGGCGCCGAGATGGCTCCGGTGATCCAGAAATGCACCCAAGGTGGCATCCCGGTGGTCGCGCACATCGGTTTCACCCCTCAGTCCGAGCACACCCTGGGCGGCTATCGGGTTCAGGGTCGCGGCGAGAGCAGCGACCGGATCATCGCCGACGCGCACGCCGTCCAGGCCGCCGGCGCCTTCGCGGTCGTACTGGAGATGGTGCCGGGCGACGTCGCCGAGCGGATCTCCAAAGAGCTCACCATCCCCACCATCGGCATCGGCGCCGGGAACGGCTGCGACGGCCAGGTGCTGGTCTGGCAGGACGCCTTCGGCTTGCGCACGGGGCGGATGGCCAAGTTCGTCAAGCAGTACGCCGATGTGCACGGCGTGCTCCTGCAGGCGGCCAAGGCCTACGCCGACGACGTCCGCGCAGGCACGTTCCCGGGTCCCGACCACACCTTCTGAGGCCTCGCTCAGCCGTCAGGTCGGGCGTAGTCTGCGGCCATGCTGAGTCGCCGAGCCATCCTGGTCCTGTCCGCTCTGCTGTCCGGGGTTCTCACCCTCGGCGCGGCGGCATCGGTGGCCCATGCGGCCCCGGCCGCGGGGCCAGCAGCGTCATCGAAGACGAGCACACCGAAACTCCGGGTCCGCACTGTCGTGCGTGGCCTGGAGAACCCATGGGACGTGCAGTCGCTCGGCAACGGAGCACTCCTGGTCACCGAGCGCGACCGGGCACGCCTCAGCGTGGTGCGGCGCGGCCAGCGGCGTACGGTCCACTTCCCCAGCCGGAAGGTCTGGGTCAGCGGCGAGACCGGCCTGTTGTCGTTGGCCGTCTCCCCCGGCACCAGCCGCGCGCCCCGATTCTGGACCTGTCAGGGCTGGCGCTCTGCTGCGGGACCTGATGTCCGGGTCTCACTGTGGCGCTTGAGCAACAATCTGCGACGGGCCCGGCTGGTGCGCCACGTCGTGACCGGTCTGCCCACCTCGACCGGTCGCCACGGCGGTTGCCGACTGCTGCTCGACGAGACCTCGTCGGCGCTGTTCGTCGGCACCGGCGACTCCGGCCAGAGCGGCATTTCGCGCAACCTTTCGTCGCTGGGTGGCAAGGTGCTTCGGGTACACCGGCGTACGGGCGAGCCGATGCCCGACAACCCCTTCGTCGGGTCGACCGATGCGCGGCGGCGCCTCGTCTACACCTACGGCCACCGCAACGTGCAGGGCCTGGCCCAGCGGCCCGGTGACGGACGACTCGTCAGTGTCGAGCACGGGCCGGAGCGTGACGACGAGGTCAACGAATTGATCGCGGGCGGCGACTATGGCTGGGATCCGGGCCCGGGCTACGACGAGAGCGTGCCCATGACCGACCACTCGCTGCCCGGCGTGCAACGCGACGCGGTCTGGAGTTCGGGCTATCCGACGATCGCGACCTCGGGTGCCGCCTGGGTGACGGGCGCACAGTGGCGGGCCTACGACGGCACGCTCGCCGTCGCGGCGCTCAAGGGCGAACGGGTGTTGTTCCTCGGCTTCGACAGGTCGCTCAGGCCCACGAGCACCGCTACGCCGGCCACTCTTCGTCGATTCGGTCGACTGCGCTCGCTTACTCAACTCTCGGATGGCGACCTGCTGATCACCACCAGCAACGGCTTCGACGACCGGATCCTGCGCGTCTCGCCGCGCTGAGAACTCAGCTAGCGGGCGTGTCACCGGTCGGGTTGTCGCCGCTGTCGGAGTCGTCGTCGTTCCACTTGGGGTCGTCGTCCCACGCCTCGTTGCGCTCGGCGACGGTTTCCAGCGCGCGGGCCGCCTCCTGCTCCGTGGCGTAGGGACCGAGGCGGTCGGCGTTCTTGCAGCCGTCCCTGCCCTCGACTGTGTGGTGGGTCAAGCAGAACCAGTACTCGGAATCGCTCATGCGGATGAAACTACACTCGAGTCGTGACCCCCGTAGCCCCTGCCGTCATCTCCCCTCGCCGACCGGTGCCAGCCGCGATCGCCCGACCCGAATACGTCGACAAGCCGGGCCCGGCCCCGTTCACCGGTTCGGAGGTCAAGGACGCAGAAACGATCGAGAAGATGCGCGTCGCGGGCAAGTTGGCTGCGCAGGCACGCGAACTGGTGGGCTCGCACGTCGTCCCCGGTGTCACTACCGATGAGCTCGACCGCATCGGCCATGAGTTCCTCTGCGACCACGGCGCCTACCCGTCGACCCTCGGCTACCGAGGATTCCCCAAGTCGCTGTGCTCGAGCATCAACGAGGTCATCTGCCACGGCATCCCCGACAGCACCGTGGTCCAGGACGGCGACATCGTCAACATCGACATCACCGCGTTCCTCAACGGCGTCCACGGCGACACCAATGCCACCTTCCTGGCTGGCGACGTGGATGAGGAATCACGGCTGCTGGTCGAGCGCACGAAGGTGGCTCTCGATCGCGCCATCAAGGCAGTCAAGCCCGGCCGCCGCGTCAACGTCATCGGGCGGGTGATCGAGGCCTACGCCGCCCGCTTCGGTTACGGCGTCGTGCGTGACTTCACCGGGCACGGCATCGGCACCAGCTTCCACTCCGGCCTGGTGATCCCCCACTACGACTCGAGCCACCACGCCGAGGAGATCCAGGTGGGCATGACCTTCACGATCGAGCCGATGCTCAACCTGGGCACCCATGAATGGACCATGTGGGACGACGACTGGACTGTCGTGACTCGTGACCTCAGGCGCAGCGCCCAGTTCGAGCACACTCTGCTTGTGACCGCCACGGGTGCCGAGATCCTGACCAGCCCCTGACCCCAACGCCCACCGGGGCGCCGTCCGGTGTCAGACTCCTTCCAGCGAATGGGCTGGCCGGGCGACCGCGTTCCCCCTACGGGGACCGAGGAAGGTCCGGGCTCCACAGGGCACGGTGGTGGCTAACAGCCACCCGGGGCAACCCGCGGGACAGTGCCACAGAAAACAGACCGCCTTCCGGCTTGCCGGGAGGTCAGGGTGAAACGGTGGTGTAAGAGACCACCAGCGTTCCGGGTGACCGGAGCGGCTAGGTAAACCCCACTGGGAGCAAGATCAGACAGTGTGCGTTCGAGGGCGGCCCGCCCGAGTACACGGGTAGATTGCTAGAGGCGGCCGGCAACGGTCGTCGTAGATGGATGGTCGCCCCGCCGCAAGGCGGACAGAACCCGGCCTACAGGCCAGCCCATTCGCCATAGGCTTCTGACCTGCGGAAACGTTAATCACACCCTCAGTCCTCCCCACCATGAGTTACCGAACAGTTGGGTCGTCCCCAGCCCAAAACGCAGCCCGACTGTTCGGTAACGCGGCACGGGCGGCCGCACGGGCGGCCGAGGACGGCTCGACTGCGGTCGCGCTCGTCGCCCATCAGGTGCCCTCGATCCGCAAATGTCCGGACGCCATTCGCCCGGTGTTCTGGAGCCGAGCACCGGGTTCGGCCGCTGAGCCCGCGGATCGCACAGGCTCAGTGACCGCACCCACGCGCACCCACCCCGCAATGAGGGGCTGCGTGCCTGGGACGCGATCAAGTTCGTCCACGGTGCGCGGTAAAGTCGGCCTCAGGCGAAGCCAGCCTGAAACCGCTTCCGTCGTGCACCTGGGGTGTTCATCTGACGCACTCCCTACTTCCCCGGAGTTCCACATGCCGACCAGTTCGCCCCTAATGAGGTCTCGCTCTGCTCAGCGGTTCACGCCCACGCCGAGCGCGGTGGCCAACGACGTTGGATGCACCAACGCAGCCGACACCCTGCTGACCATGACTGATGCCTTACTTCCTGGTGGTGACGCGCCAGACCGGTCGCTGATCCCGATGAGCGAGTTCCACGCGGCACGCGAAGCCGACGCAGACAAACCTCGGGCTTCGATCTCGTGAGACTTGGTAAGAGGAGGACGTTGGCACAGCACGCGTCCGAATACGGACTGAACGCTGTTGCGAACGCACAGGAACCGCAGCACCACGTGCAGGGCGTCAACTTCGTATGGGCACCACTGGACGTGGTGGAGACCTTGGGCGAGCCGTATGTCCAATTCGGAAATCATGGGTTCAAGTTCTCGATCGGCGACGACCTCACCAAGCCGGGGCGCCGGGGATATATCGCGGTGCAGCACGCCCAGGTCGTTCCCCATCTGTACGTCGAGGGTCCCACTGTCGGCGCCCTGACCGTGAAGAACGTGGCGGCATCGGCGATCAAGGTGCTGGGAACTTTCAGCAACGACACCGGTAGTCCCCCGGGATGGACTTTTGGTCCCTTCGCCGCCAACAGCGAGCAGATCGATCTACCCGAAGTGACCGCGTTCAGGGCGTTGTGCTGGACGGGTCACGGGGAACGCAAGAAGAAGCCTCGGAGCCTGAAGAAGCGCGAAGCCGCCCAGGACGAGCAGAGGGAGAAGGCGCTGCTGGCCGCCGGAACAACGCTGCTGAACCCGGAGGCCATCGGCGTACTGGCCTGGCTGTGTCAATCCTTTGACGTGGAGCTTCGCGATGGCTGGTTGGTCGCCTACAGCGCGTACGGCGACGTCACCACCAACGATGACGAGGTGTGGGATTGGGTGTTGTCTGCCGCGTCGCGACTCGTCGATCTGTTGCAGATCTGGGGAATTGAGTCCCCTCGTGCGGATGATTTCGGTTGGTACACCGCGAAGCGGGCGGAGCGACCTACGAGCCTGGACGGATCGTTGAACTTCCTGCGGCGCTCGCAGGTGCGCCAAGCAGGGGAGACACATCTCCCCTGATTCCTTCCCGTGAACGGCCTGCATATTCGCAGTCATTGAGTGAGGCCGACAGCCGCAAGACTCCCTGACGCGATCAGGAACAGGGCTACCTCGCCGGCGGACCCCGGCATCGCGCCGAACAAGGAGAGGAAGATCGCCGCGCACCCGACCACCGTCAGCGGTGGTGGGACGCGACCAGCGCGACCCAGTCCGGCGAGCAGCAGCGATGCCGAGACGTTGAGGCCGTGGGCACTGGTGCGTTGGCAGAGTGCGGCTCCTCCTCGAGCTCGATGACGACGCTGACCCAGCGGATGGGCCGGAACCGGTCACCTCAACCGGGGTCGAAAATATCGCTGACTTGCTCGCACGGACCCGGCGTGGCTGGAGGTTCAGCTACAGACGCGGGGAAAGATCCAGACGTTCAGTGCCAGTCTTGGACTGGCCGCCTGCCGGATCACGCAGGAATCGCTCACCAACGGGATGCGGCATTCTGCAGCGCGATCAGCCTCGGTTGTCGTGACCTGGGAGGCAACCGAGCTCATGATCGGCATCGATGACGACGGACCGGCTCATCGTCGTCGTACGGGCTGCGCACGAGTGCCTGAACCTGTTCGACCCGCGCGTCACAGCTCGAAACGCTGACTCTCGGTCGGCAGCAGACCCGAATTCGACACAGGTCGCTACGCCAACTCGGTTGCCCGGCGACCCCATCGTCGGACGTTGCCCGGGACGTCCGACGGTCCGGCAGCCAGGCCCACCCCATCGTCGGACGTTGCCCGGGACGTCCGACGGTCCGGCAGCCAGGCCCACCCCATCGTCGGACGTTGCCCGGGACGTCCGACGGTCCGGCAGCCAGGCCCACCCCTTCGTCGGAC
>JARICB010000296.1 GCA_029264225.1 Nocardioides sp.
ATCCGAAGGCCGTCAAGGTCGCCGGGGGCAAGGTCCGCATCAGCGTGCTCAAGGACAAGTCCCGCAAGGGCAAGTGCACTGCCCGCAAGGATGGCAAGTCCACCGGAAAGTTCGCCTACCGCCTCAATGGGCACATCGGCACCCAGAACGCCGTCTCGTTCAAGTACGGCTTCGCGGCTGCTCGTATCAAGATGCACAAGCGCCGGGGCCAGCACAGCAGCTTCTGGCTCCAGCCCCAGACGAGCCAGCCGGGCGCGCCCAGCAAGGCCGGCGCCGAGATCGACGTCATCGAGTACTTCGGTGACAAGCACCCCCAGGGTGGCCTGACCAGCTTCATCCACTGGAAGCGGGGCAACCAGTCGGTCAAGACCGGGTCGTGGCTCAGGAGCCCGCGGAGCTTCTTGAAGAACAAGCGAGATGGCTGGTCGAAGAACTACCACGTGTTCTCCGTGGAGTGGACGCCCTCGACGTACATCTTCCGCATCGATGGCAAGGAGACCTGGCGCACCCGCGCGGGCGTGTCCGGTCAGCCGCAGTTCCCCATCCTGAGCCTGCTCGCCTCGGACTATGAGCTGGCGCAGATGAAGGACAAGCAACTGCCGCAGCACATGTTCGTGGACTGGATGCGCATCTGGCAGGCCTGAGCCTGTGACCGGCGACGGGGTGGCTGGTCGCAGTGTGCGGCCGGCGCCCTAGCTGATCGCTGAGACCACAGGATCGACCGCAGCCCCGTGCTGCGCCCGCCGGAGCAAGCCTTGGCTCGTGGCGGTCAGCAGCACTGCGCCAGCCATCGCCACGACCGTGACGCAGAAGGCGGCGGGGTAGTCATAGTGGTCGGCGAGCCGACCTGCGGCCGTCGAGCCGAGCGCATAGCCGACACCGGTGGCGCTTGCCAGGATCGTCATGGCCGTGGCCACCCGCGCCGGGTTGACCACCCGTTCGGCAAGGGTGAAGACACCGATCATGAACGGCGCGACGGCACAGCCGAGCACGGCCACCACGGCGCTCAGACCGACGAGACTCTCGACGAGCAGCAGCGGCAGGGACAACACCAGCAGGGCTCCGGCAGCGACCATGATCCGGCGCTCCACGCCGATGCGCTCGGGGATGAAGGCCGTGGCGAGGCCGGCGATCGCGCTGCCGATGCCGAGCGTGGCGTGCACGAGGCCGGCGTACCCGGGATGACCTACCCCAGTGGCGAGGACGGTGGTGCCGGTCTGGGTAGCCCCGAACAGGGTGCCGACGAGCAACTGGGCGACGATCAGCACCATCAGCACCGGAGTCAACAGTCGGCCAGCAGCCGCCGAGACTCCGGCCGAGGCGCGGACTCGGGCGGTCGGGTGCAGGGCGAAGAGGACGCCGAAGACCGCGAGCAGCGTCGCAGCGAAGAGCAGCGCGCCGCCGGGGGAGACGGCGACCACCCCGAGACCCACCAGGGCCGGACCGATGGCGAACGACGCTTCGTCCGCCGCGCCCTCGTAGGAGAACGCGACGTCGACCAGCTTCCGCTGGTCTGCGCCGCTGCCGGCGGTGATAGGTCGCCAGCGGACTCGAGCCAGCGGGCCTACCTGCGGCATCGTCAGGCCGGCAAGGGCTGCCGCCGCGATGACTACCTGGTTGCTCGCACCGCCGTGGACCAGCGCCACGAGCAGGACGAGGGAGGCGGCACCGGCCAACGACTGCGCCAACACCACCCGGCGCTGTCCGACCCGGTCGGCCAGCGATCCGGCGAAGGGTGCGCCGATGGCGTTGGCCACGGCCAGCGCACCGGCGGCCAGACCTCCGAGGCCGTAGCTGCCGGTTGCACCGGCGACCAGCAGCAGGGTTCCGAGCTGGCTCATGGCCAGCGGCAGTCGGGCGATGAAGGCGACGAGGACGTAGGGGGTTCCGACCAGGCCGAAGAGCCGGCGGTAGGAGGCAAGGGTAGACACGGAGGGTGCCTTTCGGGGTGCGGCAAGCGGCCGCGCCGAACCCACCTCCAAGACGCGTGAAACCCTAAGCTCCGCCTAGTTTAGGCGGCGACAGGTCGACTTGGTGATTCGGCGCGAGCACCAGCCATCGGGCGGGTCCGGCGACGGTCGTGTTCACTGGCGTGCAGCGCACCTAATGCAGGTTCTGGCGACCGGGCGCGCTTCAAGGCGGCCGTCTGCGATCGGCTGACCACAGGTTTCGCACACCCCGTAGTCGCCAGACTCGACCCTTCCCAGGGCGGCAGCGATCTCGTCGAGGTGCAGTCGCGTCTGGGCGATGAGAGCTCCTACTTGCGATCGTTCGTAGGCAATCGTTGCCCCCTCCGGATCATGCTCGTCATCGGCATTGGTGTCGCGGGAGGCCGCTATGACCGCCTCATAGTCGCCCGTCAGGCTCGCAAGACGCGCGAGCGTCACCGCACGATCGGCCTCGAGTCGACTACGTGCACCCTCCACCACCGATCAGGACTCCACCGAGAGGGGCCCGGGAGAAGGTGGCTCGGTCGTCGGCACGATGATCGCGCGGGTGCTGCTGTCCACCACCTCGTCGAGGTATCGCAGCACCACGGCGAGGGAGGCGGCCACCGGCACGGCCAGGAAGGCGCCGGTGATGCCGAAGAGGGTCCCTCCCAACGTGACCGACAACAGCACCACGGCCGCGTGCAGTTTCATCGACTTCGACTGCAAAACAGGTGAGAGCACGTTGCCCTCGAGTTGCTGCACGGCCAGGATCAGCGCGAGCACCATGAGCGCACCGGACACGCCGTTGGAGACCAGGGCGATGAGCACCGCGATGAAGCCGGCCACGAAGGCCCCGACGATGGGTATGAAGCCGGCGAAGAAGGTCAGCACGGCCAGGGGGATGGCCAACGGGACGCCCATGATCAGCAGGCCAGCGCCGATGAAGACAGCGTCGATCAGCGAGACCAACGCCTGCGTGCGGATGAACCCCCCGAGCGTGGACCAGACCCGGTTGCCGACCTCCTCGAGGTGCGGCCCGGCATTGGGGCCGGCCAAGCGGTGCACCCACGGCAGGAACCGGCTGCCGTCCTTGATGAACAGGAAGCTCAAGATCAGGACCAACACCAGGTTCACGACGCCGTTGGTGACCGCGGAGACTCCCGTCAGGACACCCGAGGCGATGCTCCCGGCTGATCCCGACAGCTTTTCCTGCAGCCCCTGCAGACCCTTGTCGATCTGCTCCTTGGAGACGAAGTCGGACTCCTGGACCCAGTCCTGCACGTGCTGGAGGCCCTCACTGGCGCTGTCGGCGATGTCTCCGCTCTGCGAGGCCACCGACGGAGCGATCGTGAAGCCCACGGCGACCACGAGCAGGATGGCACTGACCAAGGTGGCCGCGGCGGCCAGGGCGTTCGGGAGATGCACTCTCTTGCGCAGGAACAC
>JARICB010000024.1 GCA_029264225.1 Nocardioides sp.
TACCTGGCAACGGTGCTGCTGCCTGGCTTGAGGGACCTCACTCCGACGACCCAGATCCAGGTCGCCGGAGTGCTGGGACTGACCGCACTCGTCGCGGCGACGATCACCCTCGCACTCGAGGGATTGGCCGGTCTTGGCGGCTTGGGTCTGAGCGCGGTGTTCTACCTGGTCATCGCCACTCCCCAACTGCTGGGAACCGATCCGCGTCTACTTCCTCACCCGTGGCCCTCGCTCGCTGCCTGGACCCCGGCGGGTGCTGGCGTCGACGCCTTGGACGCGGTCGCCCTCTTCGTCGGTACCGGTCTTCGCACACCCCTGCTCGTCCTGATCGTCTGGCTGTTCGCTGCGATCCTGGGCCTGGTGATCTCGCGACGCCAACGCGGACGCGCGCAGCTCACGCGGCAGGGTCGGTTGGTGCTCTGGCGCTGGCGAGTGGTCGTCGTAGTGGTTCCGGTCATGGTGGCGGCCCTGACCCTGGTCGCCCTGATGCCGCGGGACGTGGTGGCTGACGCGGCACCGGTGCCCCCGCGGGCCAGCCAGACCAACTGCGTCGCCAGCGGCCAGATCGAGGACGTGGACGATCTGAACCGGATCGCGCGCACCGTGCGGGGCGGCCCGGAGTTCAAGGGTGGCGACGTCGGTGCCGACACCGAACTCCAGGACGGTCGCCGACTGATGGTCTTCGGCGACACCCTCCGCAGCCTGTCCTTCGGCGGCCAGCGGTTCGTGCGCAACTCGATGCTGGTCATCGGCGGAGAGTGCATCCAGGCGATCGTGCCCGAGGACCACGGGGCGCTCATTCCTGACCGGGTCGGTGGCGGACCATCGGGACAGGTGGGCTACTGGCCGATGTCGGTGGTCGCCGCCTCTGAGCCCGGCTATGACCTGGTGCTGGTCACCTGCCAGCGGGTGCGCAGCGATAGCAGCGACGCCTTCGGTTTCGAGAACCTCGGCCCGGCGATGGCGGTCTTCGTCGTCCCGCGCGGTGGCACACCGCAGCTCATCTCCGTGCGCGACATCGGCCCGGACGCAGCCCGGACCGACTTGCCTGCCTGGGGAGCTGCGACGGCCATCGACGACGGCTGGCTCTACCTCTACGGCACTGCCAATCCCGGCGAGCGATTCGTCTTCGGCTTCTCGATGCGGGTGGCCCGGGTGCGGCCCGAGGACGTCCTGGAGCCGAGGTCATGGCGCTACTGGGACGGCACCGACTGGGTCCGCGACCCGGGTACGGCCCAGGAGCTGATCCCTGCCACCGAGGGCACGTCGCAGACGCTGTCGGTCTTCGCCCAGGACGGGACCTGGTATGCCCTGAGCAAGCGCAACGAGTTCTTGGGCAGCGACGTCGTGGTGTGGTCCTCCCCCACTCCATGGGGTCCGTTCGCGGACGCCCGCACCGTCGCTACGCTGCCGTCCGACGCGGCCACGGGTCGACTGCGCTACATGCCGCTGGCCCATCCGGGGCTGTTACCGCACCCCGGCACCGTCGTGGTCTCCTACAGCCAGAACCGCACCGACGTCGACGAGGTCGTCTCGAACCCCACCCGTTATCGGCCCAGGTTCCTGCGTGTCAGGCTGCCCTGACCGGTCCTTCAGGCCCGAGGTGCCAGCAGCTCCCACGGAGCGGCCTGCTCGAGCTGCCCGGCGAGCGAGAGCAGTAGTTCGTCGTGGGCCTGGTCGGCGACGAACTGCACGCCCAGCGGCAACCCGGTCGAGTCCTGTGCCAGCGGCATGCTCATCGCCGGCATGCCAGTGACGTTGAAGGGGCTGGTCCAGCTGGAGAACTGGATCGCTCGCTCATACATCGCTGCCGGGTCCTGCGTGTCGAGGTAGCCGAGCTCGGGGGTAGGTCGGCACAGAGTCGGTGTCAGGAGTACGTCGACGCGCTCGAAGAGTCTCCCGATCGCCCACCCGATATTCTGGGCCGCCTGCAGCGCACGCACGACGTCGACGGCCGAGCCCCCGCGGTATCGCTCGAAGATGACTCGGGTGAACGGCTCGATGTCGTCGTCGCGCAGATCGCGTCCGAGTTCGGCGAGTCGATCTTCGATCGCCACCACGACCGCGGTTCCCATCAGAACCCCCGAGGGCGCCTGCACGGCACCGCTGTTCCAGGTGACGTCGAGGGGAACGATCTCGTGCCCGAGCGCCTCCACCAGGCGAGCCGCTCGCTCGGCGGCCGCCACACAGTCAGGGTGCGTCTCCGGGCCGTCCGCCAGCCTGGTCATCAACCCGATTCGGAGGTGGCCGGGGTCGCGACCGACCGCGTCGGCGAAGGTCGTCTGCGGTCCGGCGATGCCGAACGCGTCCCCGCGCAGCGGGCCGGCCGAGACGTCGAGCAGCAGCGCACTGTCGCGCACGGTGCGGGTGACCGCGTGCTGGTGGGAGGTGATCGCGGCCACGGCGGCGGCCGGTGCGGGCGAGACCCTTCCACGGCTCGGCTTGAGACCGAACAGCCCACACATCGATGCCGGGATACGGATGGAACCGCCGCCGTCGTTGGCGTGCGCCACCGGCACCATTCCGGCCGCGACGGCGGCGGAGGAGCCACCGCTGGAGCCGCCGGTCGAATGCGTCTCGCGCCACGGGTTGAGTGCCGGTCCGTGCAGGACGGACTCAGTGGAGGGGTTGAGACCGAGCTCGGGGGTGTTGGCCGTGCCAAGCACCACCATCCCGGCTGCTCGGTAGCGGCGGACGAGCTCGGAGTCGGCCGCAGCGACCTTGTCCGCGAACAGCCGCGAACCCCGGGTCGTGGGCAGGCCGGCGACGTCGGCGCCCAAGGACTTCATCACCGTAGGCACCCCGGTCAGGGGCCCGTCGGGGAGACCACGGTCCACCTCGGCGAGCGCCTCCTCGAACCGCCGACCGACCATGACGTTGAGTCGGCCGTCGAGGCCCTCTATCCGGTCGATGGCGTGTTCGACCGATTCGCGGGCCGACAGGTCGCCGCGGCGGACCGCCGACGCGAGCGCCGTGGCGTCGAGATCCTCCCACGAGGTCATGCCGGCAGCGCCTCGACTCCGGTCGCGACGTGGTGGCACGCGACCAGGTGTCCCGGCGCGATCTCGCGCAACTGTGGTTCTTCGCTGGCGCACAGCTCCGTCGCGAGCGGGCAACGGGTCCGGAATCGACATCCCGAAGGCGGGTTCAGCGGGCTGGGCAGCTCCGTGGCCTTGGCGCTGGTGCTGAGGGTCGAAGACGCCTCTGCGTCCGCTTCTGTCTCGGCGCCGGGAATCGAGGCGAGCAGCATCCGGGTGTAGGGGTGAACCGAGGTGAGGTGCATCTCCTCCGATGGCACGATCTCGCAGGCCTTGCCCAAGTAGAGCACCATCACTCGATCGCTGATGTTCTTGACGACCGAGACGTCGTGGGCGATGAAGACCATGCTGAGCGCGAAGCGTTCCTTGGTCTCCTCCAGCAGGTTGAGGATCTGGGCCTGCACCGAGACGTCCAGGCTCGAGACCGGCTCATCGCAGATCATCACGCGCGGTCGCATCATCAACGCACGAGCGATGCACACGCGCTGACACTGGCCGCCCGACAGCTCGTGCGGTCGACGATCCCAGACCACATCGGGCTCGAGGCCGACCGCTTCCAACAGCTCCCGCACGACCGTGTCCTGGTCCTTGCCATCGTTCAGAGCGGAGTCGAAGCCCCAGATCGCCAACCCCTCGGCGACCAGATCCTTGACCTTGCGCCGCGGATTCAGCGACGAGATCGGATCCTGCATGATCATCTGCATGCGAGCACGCTTGCGGCGCACCATCCGCGGCGCCAGCTTCGTCAACTCGGTGCCGTTGAAGAGCACAGTGCCGCCGGTGGGAGGCGGCAACTGCATGATCGCGCGTCCGGCGGTGGACTTGCCGCACCCCGACTCACCGAGAATGCCGAGGGTCTCCCCCGCCATCAGTTGCAGGTCGAGTCCCGAGACGGCGTGCACGATGTCACCGCGACCGACCGGGAACTCCACCACGAGATCGCGAACATCCAACACGACGTCACTCTCGTCGTCGTGGACGATGGACGGGTCGAGACGCGTCTTGCTCATCGGGCCTCCTCCTTCAGCAGTGGGAAGTGGCAGGCCGCCAGGTGCTCGACCGCACTCTTCACGGACCGCGGATCACGCAGCACCGGCAGTTCGATGCGGCACAGGTCCTGCGCGTGCGCGCAGCGCGGGGCGAACCGGCAACCGGGCGGCGGCGCGGTCATGTCGGGCGGGCGCCCTTCGATGGTGCGCAGCAACGTGTGCGGGGCATCCTCGAGTTGCGGGATGGAGGCGATCAGAGCCTCGGAGTAGGGGTGGATCGGCTGGTCGAAGACCTCGGCAGTGTGACTCGTCTCAGCGATACGGCCGGCATACATCACTGCCACCCGGTCGGTGCGGCCGACGACCGCACCCAGGTCGTGGCTGACCAGGATGACGGCCATATGCCGCTCGGCGGACAGCCGAGCCAGCAGGTCGAGGATCTGCTTCTGCACCGTGACGTCGAGCGCGGTCGTGGGCTCGTCGGCGATCAGCAGCTCCGGATTGCAGGAGAGCGCCATGGCGATCACCACGCGTTGGCGCATCCCCCCGGAGAGCTCGTGCGGATACTGGCCCATTCGTCTCGCGGGTTCGGGGATGCCCACCTGCTTGAGCAGCTCGACCGCCTGTTCGCGAGCGGCCTTGCCGTTCAGACCCTGGTGGAGCCGCAGCGGCTCGGTGAGGTGGACGCCGATCTTCTTGACCGGGTTGAGCGAGGTCATCGGGTCC
>JARICB010000333.1 GCA_029264225.1 Nocardioides sp.
CGCGATCGATGATCGCCTCGATCGCAGCCGGGTAGGCGGCGTCGTCCTCGGAGTCGGGCAGCGCGTGGACCGGATCGGGCCCGGCGTAGTTGGCCAGCACCTGGAGGCCCAGCGCGTGGTCGACGTCGGCGTTGCCGTGGGCCGCGAGCGGAACGACGATCACCTCGGCGTCGGGCAACAGGTCGGCGGCGGCCAGGGTGGCGCGGATCAGGGCGACCGGGGACAGGGCGGGAGTGCCGTGGCCGGTGAGTGCGACCAGGAGTGTCGGCCCCAGGCGGCGTACGGACTCCAGGTCGGCGTCGCTCAGCGCATCGGTGACTGGCACCAGCGTGCGTCCGGCGTGCTGATCGCGGGTCTGGGCAGGGGTGAGATGCAACCGGCGGAACGGACCGTACTGCGCATGCGCGAGACCTGTGAGGGCCCCACTGCGCGGCGCCAGGACCGCGAGCGGCAGCCCCTCGGGGTCGACCAGTTCGATCTCATCGGCCTCCGCCAGATCGGCCGGCAGGTTGATCGTGACCGCACTGTCGGGCTCGTTGAAACCCGTCAGTGGCAGGAGTGCGCCGCTGACGAGGAGTTCAAGATCGTCGAGTTCGCGTGGTCCGGGGCAGTGCTGTGGTGTCGACACGGGTCAATCCTGCCAGTCCCGGCTGGCTAGCCTGACGTCATGTCGAGACCTGTCGTAGTGGCCGAGATCGTGCGCAATGGATTCGTGGAGGGTCATCACTACGGATCGGTGGTTGCCCTCGACGTCGCTGGAGAGGTCGACTGGTCGGTCGGCATGGTCACCGAACCGGTGCTGCCGCGCTCCTGCAACAAGCCGGTCCAGGCGCTCGCCATGGTGCGCGCCGGGTTGTCACTCGAGCCCCCGCTGTTGGCTCTGGCGTGTGCCTCCCACTCGGGCGAGGACTTCCACGTCGAGGGAGTACGCCGCATTCTGGCGGGCGCGGGCCTCTCCGAGGACGACCTCCAGACGCCCTTGGACTACCCGCTCGACGACGAGACCCGGGAGCAAGTGCTGCGCGCCGGAGGCGCGAAGTCACGGATCCAGATGAACTGCTCGGGCAAGCACGCCGCCATGTTGGCCACGTGCGTGCACAACGGCTGGTCGTTGGGCGACTACCTCGATCCCGCGCACCCGCTCCAGGTAGTGATAGCCGAGACGTTCGCCGAGGCGACCGGCGAACCGGTCGTGGCCGTTGCTGTCGACGGGTGCGGGGCCCCGTTGCTCGCCACGTCGCTGATCGGCCTGGCGCGCGCCTTCCGGGGCCTCGCGGTGGCGACGTCGGGCCCGTCGGCCCAGATCGCCGACGCGATCCGTCAGTACCCGGCACATGTCTCTGGCAGTACCCGCGACGAACGCGCCCTGTTGACCGCCATCCCCGGCACGATCGGCAAGGCCGGGGCCGAGTCCTGCTATGTGGTGGCACTTCCAGATGGGCGTGCCTTCGCGCTCAAGACCGACGACGGTGCTCCGCGAGCGCGGCCCGTGCTGATGGCCGAGGCGCTGCGACGCTCCGGGGTGCTGGAACTGTCCGGCGTCGACGCCGATGCCGTGCGGCGTACTGGAGTCGTGGAGCTGCTCGGTGGCGCAGTGACGGTGGGACAGATCAGCGCCTGTTACTGAGCCAGCATGGTTTGTGGGCGGGATCACGCTAGCCAAGTTTGCATTTTGCTAACAGTTGTTAGCACTATGGAGGCATGACCAAAGGCAAGGACGGGAAGACCGTCGTCGAGTCTCTCGGAGACTTCCTCAAGGAGCAGCGACTCGCGTCGCGCCTTTCCTTGCGGCAGCTCGCCGATCAGGTCGGCGTCAGCAACCCTTACCTCAGCCAGATCGAGCGTGGTCTGCGCAAGCCTTCGGCCGAAGTGCTCCAGCAGATCGCCCGGGCACTGCGCATCTCCGCCGAGCAGCTCTATCACCAGGCGGGGATCGTCAGTCCGGAGTCGAATACCGCTGGCTCAGTCGAACTCGCAGTCCTCGCGGACGTGGGCCTGACCGAGCGCCAGAAGCAGTCCCTGCTGGATGTCTACGCATCGTTCCTCGCCCTCAACGCGGGAGATGCGCGCGACCCGAGCTGAACTGCGCTCGGACCTCACCACAGTCCTGCACTACCCACCCCTTGCACAAGGAGTAAGAACATGGCCAAGACCAAGTTCGACATCAAGACCGAAGCCACCAAGCCCCTCTACGCCTACGTCGGTGTGACCGACCTCGCCGTCGAGATCGTCCGGGACCTCGTGAGCGACGCCCAGACCCGCATCGCCGGCGTCCAGAGGGACGTCACTGCCCGAGTGGCCGACGTGCAGAAGACCGACCCGAAGGTGCTGCGCGAGCAGGCTGTAACGGTGGTCAATGCTCGCGTTGACGCCCTGACCAAGGCCGCCGAGGCCCGCCGCAAGGCGATCGAGACCCGTGTTGCCGACCTCCAGGCCGAGGCCAAGGCTTACCCGGTCAAGGTGCAGCACGCCGTCGACGAGAACGTCGCCAACCTGGCCGAGCAGGCCACCGACACCTACGCCGACCTGGTCAAGCGAGGTGAGTCGCTGCTGGGTCGCATCCGTGGCCAGCAGGCGACCCAGGACACCGCGGCGTCGGCCAGGACCACGGTGACCAAGGCGAAGACCACGCTCACGCAGACCAAGAAGGCGGCCGCCGCAGAGTCCACCGCTACCAAGAAGACCTCGACCGCTCGTAAGACCGCGGCCAAGAAGTCGACGGTCAAGACCACGACGGCGAAGAAGACCAGCCCGGCGAAGACCACCGCGGCCAAGTCGACGCTCACGAAGCCCGCGGCCACGAAGGTGGCCACGAAGTCGACGGCGACCAAGCCGGCTGCGGCGAAGGCCCCGGTCCGCAAGGCAGCGACCAAGCAGACCACCGTCGCGCAGAGCAGCGCCAAGGTCACCGTGACGGCCGCGCAGAACACGGCCTCCAATGCGGTCAAGGCCGTCAGCGATGCTGCCGAGAAGGTCGGCGACTGAAACCCGGCCAAGGAGCAACTGACGTTGTTCTGATCCAGCATGGTCCGTGGCCCCCGGCATCAGCCGGGGGCTTCGGCATGTCCGGAGGTCCTGCGCCGAGCGGGGTGGGTCAGCGTCGGCTGGTGACCTGGGCCAGCGCCGGACGGACGTCGGCGAGATAGACGAAGGCAGCGATGGTGAAGGCGAGGTGGATCAGGTTGAGTGGTGAGGAGCCCATCATCAGTACCTGCGCCGCGAATCCGATCCCCAGCCCGATCGTCCAGGCAGCCTTGCTTCCCTTGTCGGCCGCCGGATAGGCCGCAGCCGGATAGAGGGCAGCGCTGACGAGGACGAAGCCCTTGACGGCAAGCATCGCCAGCAGGAGCACGAGATAGGCAGAACCCTCGACTTCGAAGACAGTCACGGCTCCATCCTACGGACGCGTCGTTGTCTGGCTAGGGTGTGCGCGACGGACACTGACTTGAACGGACTTGTGCATGACATTCGATTGGGAAGAGCGGCCTTGGGGCTCGTGGCACGTCATCGACGAAGGTAAGGGCTACAAGGTCAAGCGGATCCACGTTGCTCCGGGGCAGCGGCTGTCCTACCAGACCCACGAACACCGCTCCGAGCACTGGGTCGTCATCGCCGGCACGGCGACCTGCATCGTCGACGGCGAGACCGTCGTCGCCGAATCCGGCCACTCGGTCGACATCGCCCAAGGTGCCGCTCACCGGATCACCAACGCCCACGAGGACGAACTGGTGATCATCGAGGTGCAGCGTGGTGACTACACCGGCGAAGACGACATCTGCCGTCTCGCTGACGACTACGGTCGCTCGGACTCCCCCGTCAGGTAGTGCTCAGGTAACGATCGAGGGCGGTCAGCGCGTCTTCCGGTTCGAAGCCGGTGGCCCGGATCTTCGCCAGTGACATGACCGAGTTGAGCGGACGAGGAGCCATCTCCTTGCCGACGCCGTACTCCTGCGTCGTCGTGTCCTAGACGTCAGCGCCACTGCGGCCGGAGCGTTCGAAGACGGCCCGGGCGATCTCGGCCCACGACATCGCCGGGCCGCCGTTGGACACGTTGTAGGTGCCGTAGGCCGCACCCTGGTCGAACAGGTGTCGGGTCGCGCGCACCAGCTCGTCGGTGAAGGTGAGCCGACCGACCTGGTCGCTGACCACGGCCGGGGAAACCCCGTTGCCGGCCAGCGTCGCCATCGTGCGGACGAAGTTCTTGCCCTCACCGATCACCCACGACGTGCGCAGCAGGTAGTGACGCGGTGCCAGGCCGACCGCGATGTCGCCAGCGGCCTTGGACTGGGCGTAGACGCCGAGCGGCGACAACGCCTCGTCCTCGGTGTGCTCCTGCGCGGTGCCGTCGAAGACATACTCCGAGGAGTAGTGCACGAGGGTGAAGCCGTGCGTGCGGGACAGGGCGGCAAGGGTCGCCGGGGCGCTCGCGTTGGCTGCCCACGCCGTACGTCGACCGTCGGGTGTTTCGGCCGCGTCGACGGCCGTATAGGCGGCGGCATTGAGGACGACGGCGTATTCGTGCCACGGCAGCGCCGCAACCGCCTCCGCGTCGGTCAGGTCGAGTGCCGTGACGCCGTCGGCTGCGATCAGGTCGACCAGGTCGGAATGGGCGAACTCGACCTGGAGGGCGCGTCCGAGTTGGCCAAGAGCGCCGATGATCAGCGTCCTCTTCGCCGCGATGGCCGTCGTCGGGTCAAGATTCGGGTTGTGCTGGTCCTTCTCGGAGATGATCGCCTCGGCCAGCGGGATCGGCCAGTCGATCGCGGCACTCGGGTCGTCGAGGGCGAGCGCCGGGTAGGAGATGCCCGGGCGCCAGTGCTCGTTGACCAGATAGGTGTAGGCGGTGGCGTCCTCGAGGGTCTGGTAGCTGTTGCCGACACCGCGGGGTACGAAGACCGCTACCGAGGTGTCCATCTCGATCGAGAACGTCGCGCCGAAGGAGTCGCCCTCGCGCATGTCGACCCAGGCGCCGAAGATCCGTCCCGTCGCCAAGGAGACGAACTTGTCCCACGGCTCGGTGTGGATGCCGCGGGTCACGCCCCGGTCGGCGTTGAAGGAGATGTTGTTCTGCACCGGCCCGAAGTCGGGGAGCCCGATGGCCGCCATCTTCTCCCGCTGCCAGTTCTCCTTGAAGAAACCACGGGCGTCGTCGCGCCGATCCAGGCGAACGACGACCAGGCCGGGAATCGGCGTGGTCTCAAGAGTTGGCAGCGACATCACTGACCTTGCTTCGCGTAGGTCGCCTCGGTGGCCTGCTTGGCGGGGCGCCACCACTCCTCGTGGGCCCGATACCACTCGATGGTGTCGTTCAGGCCCGACTCGAAGTCTTGGAACTGAGGGGTCCAGCCGAGTTCCTGGCGAAGCTTGTCGGACTCGATGGCGTAACGCAGGTCGTGGCCCGCACGGTCGGTCACGTGGTCGAAGGCATCCGCAGGCTGGCCCATCAGGGTCAGGATGAGCTGGATGACCTCGAGGTTGTTCTTCTCCCCGTCGGCGCCGATCAGGTAGGTCTCCCCGATCTTGCCCTTGTTGAGGATGGTCCATACGGCCGAAGAGTGGTCCTCGGCGTGGATCCAGTCGCGCACGTTCTCGCCGGAGCCGTAGAGCTTGGGCCGGATGCCGTCGATGACGTTGGTGATCTGGCGGGGGATGAACTTCTCGATGTGCTGCCACGGGCCGTAGTTGTTGGAGCAGTTGGACACGGTGGCCTGCACGCCGAAGCTGCGCACCCAGGCGCGCACGAGGTGGTCGGAGCCAGCCTTGGAGGCCGAGTAGGGAGAGGACGGGTTGTAGGCGGTGTCCTCGGTGAAACGCTGGGGATCATCGAGTTCCAGGTCGCCGTACACCTCGTCGGTCGAGACGTGGTGGAGCCGCTTCTCGTACTTGCGCACCGCCTCGAGGATGGTGAACGTCCCGAGGATGTTGGTCTTGATGAAGGGGCTCGGGTCGTTGAGCGAGTTGTCGTTGTGCGACTCGGCGGCGTAGTGCACGACCGCGTCGTGCTCGGCCACCAGCGGGTCGACCACGTCGGCCTCGGCGATGTCACCGACCACCAGTTCGACCCGGCCCGTCGGCAGCCCGTCAAGGGCTTCCTTGCTGGCCGCGTAGGTCATCTTGTCGAGGACCGTGACGCGTACGTCGGTCTCGCGCATCAGGTAGTGGACGAAGTTGGAGCCAATGAAGCCGGCGCCGCCGGTGACGAGAAGTCGATCCATGGCCGGGAGTCTAGGGGGTGGGAGCAGCGACCTGGAAAGGCGGCGAATCGAGCCGAGATCCAGATGGCTCTAGGGTGACGCCCATGCGCGGAATTATTCTGGCCGGCGGCACTGGGTCGCGACTTCACCCGATCACCCAGGGAATCAGCAAGCAACTGGTGCCCGTCTACGACAAGCCGATGATCTACTACCCGCTCTCGACCCTGATGCTGGCGGGGATCAGGGACATCCTGATCATCACCACGCCGCACGAGGCCGAAGGCTTCCACCGGCTCCTCGGCGACGGCTCGCAGTTCGGCATCAGCATCACCTTCGCAGTGCAGCCCAGTCCCGACGGCCTCGCCCAGGCCTTCGTGATCGGCGCCGATCACATCGGCAGCGACACGGCCGGCCTCGTGCTCGGCGACAACATCTTCTACGGCACCGGCCTCGGCACCCGGCTGCGCCGCTTCGAGAACATCGAGGGCGCGGCCGTCTTCGGCTATCACGTGGCCGACCCGAAGGCCTACGGCGTCGTCGAGTTCGACGGCGAAGGCAGGGCACTGTCCCTGGAGGAGAAGCCGGAGCACCCCAAGAGTCACTTCGCGGTGCCGGGCCTCTACTTCTACGACAACGAGGTCATCGGCCACGCCCGCGACCTCAAGCCTTCGGCCCGCGGCGAGCTCGAGATCACCGACCTGAACCGGATCTACCTCGAGCAGGGACGCCTCCAGGTCGAGGTGCTGCCTCGTGGCACCGCGTGGCTCGACACCGGCACCTTCGACTCCCTCAACGACGCCAGCAACTTCGTGCGCACCATCGAAGGCCGTCAGGGCTTCAAGGTTGGATCGCCGGAAGAGGTCGCCTGGCGGATGGGCTTCCTCGACGACGACGAGCTGCGGGTTCGCGCCGAACGGCTCGTCAAGAGTGGCTACGGCGCCTACCTGCTCGAGCTGCTGGAGGCGTAGGGCCCTGAACCGGCCAGGTCAGCTCACGCCAGGTCGGCCGCAACCATCCGGGCCACGACCTCATCGAAACGGATGGTCGGTGTCCACCCGAGGCGGGCGTGGGCCCGCGCCGCGTCTCCCGCCAGTTCGGGAGCATCGGTCGGGCGGGTGAAGGCGGCGTCGGTCGTGACCAGGGCCTCCCAGTCGTCGATGCCGGCGTGGCGGAAGGCGGCCGCCACGAAGTCGCGCACCGAGTGCGCCTCGCCGGTGGCGATGACGTAGTCGCCGGGCTCGTCGGCCCGGGCCGCGCGGACCATTGCGTCGACGTAGTCGGGCGCCCAGCCCCAGTCGCGGCGGGCCTCGAGGTTGCCCAGAGTGAGCGAGTCGGCCTCTCCGCGGGCTATCGCCGCCACCGTGCTGGTGATCTTGCGAGTGACGAAACGCATCGGACGGCGCGGCGACTCGTGGTTGTAGAGGATCAAGCTGGAGGCGTGCAGGCCGCGGCGTCGGAAGACCTCGACGGCGAGGTGCGCGTAGGCCTTCGCGGCGCCGTACGGATTGATCGGCCGGATCGCTGTCGACTCGCATTGCGGCGACTCGCTCGGCTCACCGAAGATCTCGGCGCTGGAGGCCTGCACCAGTCGCACCGGGTGGCCGCTCGCGTGTAGTTGGCGGGCGCCCTCCATCAGCGCCACTGCCGCGATGCCGTTGACCCGGGCGACCAGGTCGGGTTGTTCCCAGGACTGGGCAACCGAGCTGATGGCAGCGAGGTTGAAGATCTGGTCGGGTGCCAAGTCGAGCAGCAGGCGCCGGGTGCCCTCCACATCGGTAATGTCGCCCGCGTGCAGGCTTACGCCGGTCTCGACGCCCGACGGGTCGCCGGGCAGCGCGAGGGCGTGCACCTCCACGCCGTCGGCCAGCAACTGCTCCGAGAGGTAGGCACCGTCCTGCCCGCTGACTCCGAGGATCAGTGCCCGCTGCGTGGTCATCGCCAGCCGGCCTCGAGTGCGGCCACGTCGGCGTCGACCATGCCGGTAATGAGTTCCTCGAAACCGACCGTGGGCTTCCAGCCCAGCACCCGGCGGGCCTTGCTGGCGTCACCGACCAGATGGTCCACCTCGGCCGGTCGCACGAACGCCGCGTCCTGCCGCACGTAGGGGCGCCAGTCGCTGATCCCGACATGGCCGAACGCGACGGAGAGCATCTCCTCGATCGAGTGGGTCTCACCGGTCGCGATCACGTAGTCGTCGGCCTCGGGCTGCTGCAGCATCAGCCACATCGCCTCGACGTAGTCACCGGCGAAACCCCAGTCGCGGCGGGCATCCAGGTTGCCCATCACGATCTCGTCCTGGCGGCCCAGCTTGATCGCCGCCACTCCCTTACTCACCTTGCGGGTCACGAACTCTTCGCCGCGGCGGGGGGACTCGTGGTTGAACAGGATCCCGGAGCTGGCGTGCATGCCGTAGGACTCGCGGTAGTTGATGGTCATGTGATGGCCATAGACCTTGCTGACGCCGTACGGCGATCGCGGCCAGAGCAGGGTGCGTTCGTTCTGCGGAACCTCCTGCACCTTGCCGAACATCTCCGAGCTCGACGCCTGGTAGAAGCGCACCGACGCCGGGTCGTTGCCGGCGTGGAGGCGCACTGCTTCGAGCATGTTGAGCACGCCGAGGCCGGTCACGTCGCTGGTGACGAAGGCGTTCTCCCACGAGTAGGCCACAAAACTCACGGCCCCCAGGTTGTAGACCTCGTCGGGCTCGCTGTCGCGCATCGCACGCATGAGGCTCGACAGGTCGGTGAGGTCGACGTTGTGGAGTCGTACGTCGGGCACCAGCCGCTCGACCAGCTCGCGGCGCGGGTTGCTCTGCCCGCGGATGACTCCGTGGACGTCGTACCCCTTCGCAAGCAGTAGCTCGGCCAGGTACAGGCCGTCCTGGCCAGTGATTCCGGTGATGAGGGCGGTGGGCATGGCGGGAAGTCTGCCGCACAGGGCGTGACTAGGCTGTCGCGCATGAAGATCCTGGTCAGCGGCGGCGCTGGATACATCGGTTCACACACGGTCATCCAACTCGTTGCGGTCGGGCACGACGTCGTGATCGTCGACAACTTCTCCAACTCCCGCCCGACCGTCCTGGGCCGGCTCGAGGCGCTGACCGGCACCCACCTGCCGGTGCACGCCTTCGACCTGCGCGACTACGACAAGACCGAGCACCTCTTCGCGTCCGAGAACTTCGACGCCGTCATCCACTTCGCCGGCCACAAGGCCGTCGGGGAGAGTGTCGAGCAGCCGCTCGAGTACTACGAGAACAACCTCGTCTCCACCTTCTCCCTCGTGCGCGCCATGCAGCGCCACGACGTCGACAAGCTGGTCTTCTCCTCCAGCGCCACCGTCTACGGCACCGACCAGGCGGGCGCCACCGAGGACCGACCTACCTCGGCCACCAACCCCTACGGCTGGACCAAGGTCATGCAGGAACAGGTGCTGCGCGACATCGCTCACGCCGAGCCACGCATGCGGTTCGCGCTGCTGCGCTACTTCAACCCGGTCGGTGCGCACCTCTCCGGCACCATCGGCGAGGACCCGTCCGACACCCCCAACAACCTGATGCCCTTCATCGCCCAGGTCGCGGTGGGACGGCGCGAGAAGCTCAGCGTGTACGGCGACGACTACGACACTCCGGACGGCACCTGCATCCGCGACTACATCCACGTCGAGGACCTCGCTGCCGGCCACGTGGCCGCCCTCGAAGCGCTGGGCCGCACCGATGAGGCGGTCAACGTGTGGAACCTGGGTTCCGGTCGCGGCACCAGCGTCCTGGAGATGCTGCACGCCTTCGAGCGCGCGGTCGGTCGTGAGCTGCCCTACGAGATCGCCCCCCGGCGCGCCGGCGACGTCGCCTCCTCCTACGCGGACGTCTCCAAGACCAACCGGGAACTCGGCTGGTCGACCCAGAAGTCCATCGACGACATGTGCGCCGACACCTGGCGCTGGCAGTCGCAGAACCCCCAGGGCTACTCCTCCTGATCCGCTCGTCCCTCCTGCCACGGCCGCCGAGCGGTTCAAGAAGCTGCTCGGCTAACTCACTTCGAGAGCCGCCATCGCACCCAGCACGACCCGCAGGTGCGGTATCTCGTGCACGCGAAGCAGATGGCTGCCGCCCAATGCGGCGATCACGCCGTAGAAGCCCTCGGCCTTGCGGAACTCGTCGCCGAAAAGGTCGAAGGTATGGGGCAGCACATTGCACACCGGCACGCCGAGCTCGCGCAGCCGGAAGGTCTGTGCCAGCACCCGGGTCTGGTGCCCGGCCCGCACCAGGGGCTCGGTCAGGTTGCGGTAGGTGAAGCCCATGCCGGGGTCGATGATGACCCGCTCGACACCGTGCTTGCGGGCCAGGTCAAGGCGGGGCCCGAAGTGATCGATCAGCGCGGGGATGGGGTCGGCCTCGAGCGGGATGTCGGCGACCTCCCTTACGTTGGACTGCTCGCCGAAGCACACGACCACCGCCGCGTCGTGCGCCGCAGCCAGATCGAGCATCTCCTCCTCGTGCTGGCGACCGGTCATGTTCAGCACTCGGGCACCGGCGGTGAGGCAGGCACGCACCACGCTCGGGTCGTAGGTCTCCACCGACACGACGACGTCGGGGGCGAGCGCCTCGATCACCGGGACGAGGGTCGCGATCTGGTCGGTGGCGGAGACCCGGACGGCACCGGCGTTGGTCGATTCGGCGCCGAGGTCGATGATCGCCGCGCCTTGGGCTGCCTGGATACGGCCCATACGGATGGCGTCGGCAGGGGAGGCCGCGATGCTCTCGCGGTAGGTCGACTCACGCGACAGGTTCACGCAACCCATCAACGACACCGG
>JARICB010000340.1 GCA_029264225.1 Nocardioides sp.
CGGGCGGGTCGAGGGTGCCGCTGCGGATGTCTCGTTCCTGACCGCCACCGTGCACCAGCGCCGAGACCTTCAGGTCACGACGTACGACGAGCGCGCCGACGCCGTAGGGCCCGCCCACCTTGTGGCCGGTGAAGCTGAGCGCGTCGACGCCCGACTCGGCAAAGTTGACGGGCACGGCACCGATCGCCTGCACCGCGTCGGTGTGCACCGGGATGCCATGCACGGCTGCCAGCGCCACGACCTCGTCGATGCGCTGGAGGGTGCCTACCTCGTTGTTGGCCCACATCACCGAGATCAGCGCCACGGACTCCGGATCGCGCTCGATGGACTCTCGCAGGGCGTCGAGACGCAGGTGGGCCTGTCCGTCGACGGGCAGCAGTTCGACCTCGGCCCGCTCGGCCCGCGCCAACCAGTCGAGCGGATCCAGGACCGCGTGGTGCTCGATCGCGGTCGACAGGATGCGCACCCGGCGTGGGTCGGCCTCGCGGCGGGCCCAGAAGATGCCCTTGAGCGCCAGATTGTCCGACTCGGTGCCACCGGAGGTGAACACGACGTCTGCGGGCCGACATCCCAACGCCTTGGAGATGGTCTCTCGCGACTCCTCCACGATCCGGCGGGCGTGCCGACCCGAGGCGTGCAGCGAGTTGGCGTTGCCTACCTCTGCCAGGTGTCGGGTCATCGCCTCGATGGCGACCGGCACCATAGGTGTGGTCGCGGCATGGTCGAGGTAGACGGAGTGCCGGGCGGGGTTGGTCATGGCCAGCCAAGCCTACGCGCGAGGCGCAGTCACTCCCCCATCGTCCCGCTCCGCCAGGGATGGTCGGCTGCTCCTTGCGTATGGCCGCGCGCAGCCAGCCCAGCTCAGCGCCGGCGTCCTCTGTTGCTTCCCCATGCTGAGTAGGGAAGTCGTCACTGTGCACACCGTCGACGCCGTGCACAGTGACGGCTTCCCTACATAACATGGTGAAGCAACGGCACGTGGGTCCCAGGTCGGGTGGGATCGGCAGCAGCCGTGCTGCTCAGCCCTGGAGCACGATCAGACCGTCGCGGTGCACGACCTCGCGTTCGTACGCCGAGCCGAGCTCACGCTTCAGGTCCTTGCTCGATCGCCCCAGCAGGCCGGGCAGCTCCTCGGCATCGAAGTTGACGACTCCCCTGGCCACTTCGCGGCCGTCGTTGTCGACCAGCGAGACCGGGTCTCCGGCGCGGAACACCCCGACCACGGCGGTTATACCCGCCGCAAGCAGCGAGGCCCGACGCTCGGTGACCGCGACGACGGCGCCCGGATCGAGCACCAGCGAGCCCTTCGGCTCGGTCGCGTGCGCCAGCCACAGCAGCCGGGTCGGCCGGCGCTTGCCGGTGGTACGGAAGATCGTGCCGACCGGGGCGCCAGCGAGGGCTTCGGCCGCCTGGTCGGTGGAGGTCAAGATGACCGGGATACCCGCACCGGTCGCGATCTTGGCCGCGTCGACCTTGGTAGTCATGCCGCCGGTCCCCAGACCTGCCGCCCCGGTCGAGCCGGTGGCGACGCTGGCCAGGTCGACCTCGGAGCGCACCTCGGTAACGAGCGTGGCGCCGGGTTTGCTCGGCGGGCCGTCGTAGAGCCCGTCGACGTCGGAGAGGAGCACGAGCAGGTCGGCGTGCACGAGGTGGGCCACCAGCGCCGCCAGCCGGTCGTTGTCGCCAAAGCGGATCTCCGAGGTGGCGACGGTGTCGTTCTCGTTGACGATAGGCAGCACACCGAGCTCGAGCAGCTTGGCGAAGGTCTGGTGGGCGTTGCGGTAGTGCGCGCGCCGGATGACGTCATCGACGGTAAGCAGCACCTGCCCGGTCACGAGACCGTGCTGGGCGAACTCCTCCTGATAACGGTGCGCCAGCAGACCCTGGCCTACTGAGGCGGCCGCCTGTTGGGTAGCCAACGACCTGGGCCGCTTGGTCAACCCCAGCGGGGCGAGCCCGGCGGCGATGGCACCCGAGGAGACCAGCACCACCTCGGCGCCGCGCTCGCGGACCGAGGCAAGCACCTCGACCAGCTTGCGTATCCGGGCAGGATCGATCCCGCCGGTGGCGGTGGTGAGGGAGGACGAGCCGACCTTGACCACGATGCGCCGTGCCGAAGCGACGAGCGCAGCGCGATCCGGAGCGCTCAGATCCAGCGCCCCGCCATCGGTCATTCCTCCCCATCCCAGTCGGGGTCGTCCTTGGAGCCGATCTCGTAGGCCATCGGCCCGATGCCGGAGCTGGTGACTGTCTTGTCGGCCTTCGTCGCCGAGCGGTCGATACGACGAGCGACGTCGGCGCGGGTCTCGTTCTCGGCACGATCGGGCATCCGCTCGTCGATGTCGCGTCGACGCGTGGCGGCGGGACGTTCCTCACGCAGTCGTTCGTCCTCGCCGCGGCGCCCGAGCATCTCGGCGCCAGCTTCGATGTTGGGCTTGAAGTCGAAGACCACCGCGTTCTTCTCGGCGCCGATGATGACGGTGTCACCCTCGAGGGCACCGAGCTTGACGAGCTTCTCCTCGATACCGAGTCGGTTGAACCGGTCGGCCAGGAAGCCCACGGCCTCCTCGTTGCTGAAGTCGGTCTGACGCACCCAGCGCTCGGGCTTGAGCCCACGGACCCGCCAGCCTTCGGGGGTCTCGGTGACCTCGAAGTCACCACCGGCGTCCACCGCCCGGGGCCGCAGCACGATCCGGGTGGCCTCGACGATCGGGATGTCGGTGCGCGCAGCCTCGACGATCTCGGCCATGGCATAGGTAAGTGCGGGCATGCCGGCACCCGAGGCGGCGCTGACGGGGAACACCCGGAGTCCGCGCGCGCTCAGGTCCTCGATCACCATGTCGGCGATGTCGCTGCCGTCAGGGACGTCGACCTTGTTCAGCGCCACCAGGCGCGGCCGGTCCTCGAGGCCGCCATACCTGCTCAGCTCGTTCTCGATCACGTCCAGGTCGTCGATCGGGTTGCGGCCCGGCTCGATCGTGGCGGTGTCGATGACGTGCACCAGGGCGGCGCAGCGCTCGATGTGACGCAGGAAGTCGTGGCCAAGGCCGCGGCCCTCGGCAGCGCCCTCGATCAGGCCGGGCACGTCAGCGACGGTGAAGGTGGTGTCGCCGGCGCGGACGACACCGAGGTTGGGCACCAGGGTCGTGAACGGGTAGTCGGCGATCTTGGGCCGGGCGCGCGACATGGCCGCGATCAGCGAGGACTTGCCAGCGCTCGGGAAGCCGACCAGGCCGATGTCGGCAACGACCTTGAGTTCGAGGCGTACGTCGATCTCCTCGCCCGGCTCACCGAGCAGGGCGAACCCGGGCGCCTTGCGCTTGCTGCTGGCCAGTGCGGCGTTGCCGAGCCCGCCGTGTCCGCCCTGGGCGATCACCATCTCGGTGCCGGCGCCGACCATGTCGGCGAGCACCTCGCCATCGGCGGTCTTGACCAAGGTGCCGTCCGGCACCAGCAGCACCAGGTCGGCTCCGTGTGCGCCGTTGCGGAAGGAGCCGGCACCGTGACCGCCGTGCTCGCCACGACGCTGGGGGCTGTGGTGGTAGTCGATCAGCGTCGTCACCGAGGGGTCCACGCGCAGAATGACGGAGCCGCCGGGGCCGCCATTGCCACCGTCGGGGCCACCGAGGGGCTTGAACTTCTCCCTGTGCACCGAGGCAACACCGTGACCACCCCGGCCGGCGCTGATGGTCAGCGAGACCTGGTCGACGAAGGTGGGCACTGCCATGGGAGTTCCTCTCGGGCCGTACAAATGAGCGAAGGGCGCCCCAGTTCCAGGGACGCCCAACGCAAGGTATGTCAGAGTCGCTGCAGCGTCACTCGCCCGGGACGATGTTGATGACCTTGCGGCCGCGCTTGCGACCGAACTGCACGGCACCAGCGATCAGCGCGAACAGCGTGTCGTCGCCGCCACGGCCCACACCGCTGCCCGGGTGGAAGTGGGTGCCACGCTGGCGGACGATGATCTCGCCGGCGTTGACGGCCTGGCCGCCGAAGCGCTTGACGCCGAGGCGCTGGCTGTTGGAGTCGCGCCCGTTCTTGGTGGACGCTGCGCCCTTCTTGTGTGCCATGAGTTCAGTCCTTTGTGCAGGAGTTGATTCCGGGAGTCCGAGCGGTGCCGAAGCAGGCTCAGATGGAGATTTCGGTGACCTTGACCTGGGTGTACTTCTGGCGGTGACCCTGGCGCTTCTTGTAGCCGGTCTTGTTCTTGTACTTCTGGATGATGATCTTGGGACCCTTGGTGGCGCCGAGGATCTCGACGGTCACGGCCGCCTTGTCGAGACCGGTGACGGTCACGGCCTCGCCGTCGACCACCATCACGACCGGGAGAGTCAGGGTGCTGCCGACCGTATTGGCCTTCAGATCCATCTTGTCAATCTCGATGACATCGCCAACAGCAACCTTCTGCTGCTTGCTGCCACTGCGCACGACTGCGTACACGGCGGACTCACTCTCCTCAGGTCCAAGCGGTTGCCACTTGTTGGCACGGTGAAAAAACTTCGGTTCGGGTCCTGCCCCCACCGCGCTTGGCTGTGCCAGCGCAGGTCATGCAGGAGGGGTACGCCGGAGCGCACGAGGAGCAAGTTTACGGCGCACAGCCCGACACGGTCAAAACGAGCCGACCAGTGGTCCACCGACCGGGCCTCTCGACGAGACTACTGCGTGCGCCGCAACCTACGACTCAGCGCTTGCGCGTCCCCTTCTTCTTGATCGGCACGTGCTCGACGTTGGAGGGGTCGCTTGCCGCGTCGTCCTCGACGTCGCTACCGCTCTCAAGGTCCGCAGGAGCGGGCTCGGCCGGGTCCGCCGTGGGACCGACCACCCGGGTAGCGGCCGCGCGGCGTCGGGTCCGAGTCTCCACGCGTGGTGACTCCGGCTCGCTGGGTGCCGGCTCAGCAGCGACAGGCGCTGCCTCGACCGGCGCCTCGACAGCCGCCGTGCTGGGCAGCTCGGGGGTGCTGGTGGGCTCGCTGGCGCGAGTGCGCGGCGTCCGTGTTGCTCGAGTCACCCGCGGGGCTTCTGGCGTCACAGCGACCTCCGGAGCCTTCGGAGTCTCAGTGGACTCCGTGGACTCAGTGGACTCCGGGGCGGAGGTCGACGCGGTGCGCGCCCCCCGGCCCGAGCGGCGCGTCGTCTTCTTCACGGCCGGGCCGGATTCGGCCGGAGTGTCGGTCTGCGACTGCGTATGGGCCACCTCATCGGACTTGGCGGCTGCGTCGAGCTCGACCGGCTGCTCGACGCGCGGCATCGCGGCGACGTCCTTCGGTGAAGGCGCGGCCCCGTCGTTGCTGCCGCTGCTCCGGTTGCCCCGGCCACTGCCACTGTCAGAACCGCCGTCAGCGCCGTCGCCGCGACCGCGGCCTCGGCTGTTGCGTCGACCGCTGGTGCGACGTTCGTTGTCGTCGCCACTGGCGGGCTCAACAGGTTCGTTGGTGATGACGACACCGCGACCCTGGCAGTGCTCACAGTCGGTACTGAAGGCCTCCAGCAGACCGGTGCCGATGCGCTTGCGCGTCATCTGGACCAGGCCGAGCGAGGTGACCTCGGCCACCTGGTGGCGGGTCCGGTCACGACCCAGGCACTCGACCAGTCGACGTACGACCAGGTCACGGTTGGACTCCAGGACCATGTCGATGAAGTCGACGACGATGATGCCGCCGATGTCGCGCAGCCGGAGCTGGCGCACGATCTCCTCGGCCGCTTCCAGGTTGTTCTTGGTGACCGTCTCCTCCAGGTTGCCCCCGGAGCCGGTGAACTTGCCGGTGTTGACGTCGACCACGGTCATGGCCTCGGTCCGGTCGATGATCAGCGAGCCGCCCGAGGGCAGCCAGACCTTGCGGTCGAGACCCTTGTGGATCTGCTCCTCGATCCGGTAGGTCGCAAAGATGTCCTTGCCGTTTTCGGACTCGAACCGCTCGAGCCGCGGCTCGAGGTCGGGCGCCACGTGCGAGACGTAGCCCTGGACGGTGTCCCAGGCGTCCTGGCCCTCGATAACGAGCTTGGTGAAGTCTTCGGTGAAGAGATCCCGCACGACCTTCAAGGTCAGGTCGGGCTCGCCGTAGAGCATCTGCGGGGCGCTGCCCTTGGCCTTGGCCTCGATGTCTTCCCAGCGGGCCTTGAGTCGCTCGACGTCGCGGGTCAGTTCCTCTTCGCTGGCGCCTTCGGCGGCAGTGCGGACGATGACGCCCGCCGTCTCCGGGACGATCTCCTTGAGCAGCGCCTTGAGCCGGTTGCGCTCGGTGTCGGGCAACTTGCGGGAGATTCCGCTGGTGGTGCCGTCCGGTACGTAGACCAGGAACCGTCCGGCCAGGCTGATCTGGCTGGTCAGGCGGGCACCCTTGTGACCGACCGGGTCCTTGGTGACCTGCACCAGGACGGACTGGCCGCTGGAGAGCACCGACTCGATCTTGCGCGGCTGGCCGTCCTTGTGACCCAGCGCGGCCCAGTTGACCTCACCGGCGTAGAGCACGGCGTTGCGACCCTTGCCGATGTCGAGGAAGGCGGCCTCCATGGAGGGCAGCACGTTCTGCACACGCGCCAGGTAGACGTTGCCGATCAGGGAGGTCTGCGACTCCCGGGCTACGTAGTGCTCGACGAGCACCTTGTCCTCGAGCACGGCGATCTGGGTCAGTTCCTTGCGCTGGCGGATGACCATGACCCGGTCGACCGACTCGCGGCGGGCCAAGAACTCGGCCTCGCTCACGATCGGGGCGCGACGGCGACCTGCCTCACGCCCTTCCTTGCGGCGCTGCTTCTTGGCCTCGAGGCGGGTGGAACCGGAGACCGCGGTGATCTGGTCCTCGGCGGTACGACGACTGCGGACCCGAGTCACGGTGTTGGGGGCGTCATCGCCCTCGTCTGAGCCTTCCTCGCCTGCGCGGCGACGACGGCGACGGCGACGCGAGGTGCCATCGCCCTGCTCGCCGTTCTGCTCCTGATCGTTGCCGTTGCCGGCGGACTCCTCGGAGTCGTCCTCGGAGTCGTCGTCGTCATTGTCGGAACTGCCGTCGCTGGGGCCATCACCACTCTTGCGACGTCGTCGTCCCCCGCGGCGGCGGCGGCGGCGAGCAGTTCCGCTGCCGTTCTCGTTCTCGTTGTCGTCGTCGTTCTCGGAGTCGGAGCCGGAGTCGGAGTCGGAGCCGGAGCCGGAGTCGGAGCCGGAGTCGTTGGTGCCCTCGTCGACCGGCGCGTCCTCGTCGGGCGCCTCGAGCGTCTCGCTCGCAGCGACCTTCTTGGTGGTCCGCTTGGCCGCGGTCCGCTTCCGGGTCGTGGTCTTGACGGCCGGCTCGCTGGCCTCGGCGGCACTGTCAGCGGTCTCGGCAGTTGCGTCGTCAGCGGTAGCGTCGGCGCCAACCTCCACCTCGGCGGGGACGGCGGTGGCCTTCTTGGTCGTCGAGCGGGTCCGTCGGGTCGTGGTGACCTCGGGTGCCTGGAACAGCGGCACGACAGGACTAACGCTCGCCTGAGCGGCCGCAGCCTCGGGCGCGACGGTGGAATCGGTCGGGACCTGGCCCACCGGCTCGGCGACGGCCTTCTTGGTCGTGGCCTTCTTGGCAGCCGCCTTCTTGGCGGGCGCCTTCTTCGCGGCCGTCTTCTTCGCGGCGGTCTTCTTCGCAGGCGCCTTCGTGGTCGCGTCAACGACCGCAGCGCTCGCCTCGTCGGTGGGGCTTGCCTGGCTCGCCGACTCGTTGTCGACTGCGGGGCTGGCTGGGGCGCTCTTCCGGGTGGCGATGGAACGAGTCCGCGTCGTCTTCTTGACCGCCGGCGGTGTCGGAGTCTCGACGGGCGTCTCGACCGGTGCGGGGATGGCCTCCGCGGTCGGGGCCGCGGTGGGCGTCTCAGCGGCTGAAGTGGATGCCGCAGCAGTGGCCGGGGCGACCCTGCGCGTCGACGCCTTGCGGGTCGTCCTCTTCACCGTCGGGGGGGTCGAAGCACTGCCGACCTCACCCGCTCCGACGTCTGATCCTGACGTGTTCTCATTCGGGTTGTCGTCGAGCATGTTGCTCTCCTTGCCGACCTCCGGATCAGCTCCGGTGCCGTGTCGGCGCCTCGCAACCCATGGGGGCGACGGACGCAAAGCCTTCGGGTGGCGGCGACCCCCTCCGCGTGTGCGTCACCTGATGCGTGTCGCTCACCTGCCGCGGTCGCAGGGCTGCTGCGTGAATCGCTCTCACCGATTCACATGCCGCGTCGCGGGACTGGCGAACGACCTTCACCTGATGTGCCGCACCTCAAGTGGTCCGGCGAGAACGTCGTCGGCTCGGCGTTGATGGCGAACCATCCACACCGAACCTGGCGAGTATCGCACACTCGAACTCAGACGAGCGGGTCGCCAATCACGCCGTGCTCGTCGATCGGGCCCTGGGCCAGTCGCGTCATCAGCGGCGCGATGCCCATCGACGTACCGGAGACCAGGGTGAGCGCACTCAGCACATCGTCTGGACGCACCGCGGGTACGGCGTGGCGCAGCACCAGGTCGAGGACACTCGACCCGTCCTCCTGGGCCGTGGTCGACGACAACGCCACGACGGCGCCGCGGGCGTCGAACTCGCGCAACCCCTTCTTCGTCATCCGCTCCACCAGCACCTCGTGGGAGGCCACGAACGCCTCGACGGCCGCGGTAACGGCTGAGGGCTCCGCAGCGACCTCGATGCGCCAACGGCTGGCTTCGAGCCGGTCGGCCAGCGACCCGCCCGGCGACTCCACGACCTCGAGCACGTCGAGCCCCGGAGGCAGCGCCTCGTCGAGCAACGCGTGGACGTGTGCCGCGACGACGACCTCCGCCAGGGCGATCTCGAGGTATTCGGCCTCACTGGCAGAACCGGTGGGTGCCGCGCCGGCGTAGGAGATGCGGGGATGCGGGTTGAAGCCCGACGAGTAGGCCATGGGGATGCGAGCGCGGAAGACCGCCCGCTCGAAGGCACGGCTGAAGTCGCGGTGGCTGCTGAAGCGCAGGCGTCCTCGCTTGGCGTAGCGCAGACGAAGACGCTGCGCGGGAGGAGGCTGTTGGGGGGGATCTTGGCGTGGCATGGCGGCTCAGGCTATCGGCCACGGCCGGTGACCGTCACCTCGCCGGCTCACATCGCGATGCTGTCCATCCCCAGCAGCGCCGGCGCTGCGGCGTACGCAAGGAGGGCCACGAACGCGATCACCTGCGAGGTGCGGGTGCGCAGGAGCAACGCCATGAAGGCCAGTCCGAGGGGGAACAGTGCCAACCCGTAACGCAGGTGGATCCCGATGTATTGGTCGGTGGTGACGAAGACCATCACGTCGAGCACCAGCGCGCCGAGGGCACAGCCGAGGAGATATCCCGGTGCCAGTTGTCGTACGAACGGACCGTGGCCCTGACTCAGACCGGCCCACACGGCCAGCGCCGTGCCATTGATGGCCATCAGCAGCCAGACGCTGGGCAGCCCCAACGGGCCCTCGCCGAACGAGGAGAGGAAGCGGATGCTGTCGATGGCCAGCGCCTGCGGGTCGAGGCGCTCAACCGCGTAGTTGCCCGGCGGCGGTGGCTCGAGCACCTGGGTCGCGCTGACGATGACCTGCCAGAGCACGGTAAGGACCACCGTGCTCACGCTCAACACGGTGCCGGCCACGAAAGCGCGGATGCGGGCCGCCCGGTCGATGGTCGCGTTGGGCCACACGATCATCGCAAGCAGGGCAATACCGAGACCGACGACGACCACGACGTTGGAACCCTTGACCCCCGCAATACCGAGCCCGGCCAGCACCAGCGTCCACCAGGGCCACTCGCGTCTCATGAACCGCAAGGTCGCCAGTGCAGCGAAGGCACCGACCGGGATGTCGAGGGCGTGCGGGGTGATGAAGGTGTATTGCTGGAGGAACGCCGGAACCAGCAGCACGGTGGAAGCGACCACCAGCGACCCGACCCGGTTGGCGCCCAGTGCCCGCGACAGCAGGAACAGCGCCCACATGCTCAGAGCCGCCCACCCGATGCCCACCAGGCGTCCGGTGGTCACCGCGTTGTCGGTAAGGCCGGTCTTCAGCGCCACGCCCGCGACCGCACCGGTCACCCAGAAGTAGATCGGCGGATCGGCGGCCGCCGAGTTGGCGATGAACACCGGCTCCTTGCCCCAGCACGGATCGGGCTGCGGGCCGACGACCCGGGTAATGCCTCGGCACGCGCGCGTCCCTTGGGCCCAGGGGCCGATCACCTCGCCGTTGCGCATCCAGGCGTCGCCGGTGGCGACCTGGTGCACGCGCTCGGCGTACTGCCACTCGTCGAAGACGCTCAGTTCCCGGTTGTTGACCGCCTGATGAGCCACGAGGGGGGCAGCAATGATCGCGAACACGAAGAGGAGGAGCAGGTGTCGCTGCCAGGCGGGCCGTCGTGCCCATCGCTCCTGCATCCTTGCCCGTCGACCGGCAGGCGCTGCTGGCGACGTCGATCCAGCCACGGTCTGGGACGTGCGGTCCATGGGGCCCCTCATCGGTGCTCGTCGAGTTCGAAAAACGACCGGTCACGGAGCCAGACAGGCGCGTGGACCAGCGCGGAACAGTATGGTCCACGCGGGTCTCCGTGGACGGCGTCGGGTGCGGGCGTTGCGTTGCTACCATCGCGCCGTGCCGACAAGCCCCGTCCGACCGAGCGTGCTCGTCATCGTCCCGGCCTGGAACGAGCAGGCCAGCGTCGGTCACACCGTCCACG
>JARICB010000351.1 GCA_029264225.1 Nocardioides sp.
TCTCGGGGGGTGGCCTACGGGGCCGGGGTGGTGGCCGGGTCGGCCGGGTTGGGCGGGTTGGTGGGGCTGGTGGGGGTCGGATCGACCGGTGGGCTGGGGGCAAGGGTGCCGTCGGAGACCGAGGCGACCTGGCCCAAAGTGATGGAGGACCCGTTGACACTGAGCGTCGGACCGGCCGGGGCGTAGGTCACGCCGTTGACCGTTCCAGTCTTCATCTCGCCGGCCTCGTCGGCGTAGGTCACTGTGCGCCCGACCAGGCTGGTTGCACCGAAGGCGAGTTGCGCGGAGAGCAGCGCCGCGGTGCCGTCCGCGACCTCCTGCATCTTCTCGAGCGCGGTGAACTGGGCCGACTGAGCCAGGAACTGACCGGAGTCAGTGGGGTTGAGCGGGTCCTGGTAACGCAGTTGGGCGACGAGAAGCTGGAGGAACATCTGCTTGTCCTCACCGGCCTTCGCGCTGGTCGTGCTCAGCGGTGACGTGTCCATACCTCCGCCGGTGGCTTCCACGGGCATGATGGTCATCGATCGCTCCTCACATCGTCACGTCCAGACCCGCGGCTGCGGAGCGGACTTTGGTGGTGCTGCTGCCGGTGGCCGGCGTGGCCGACTCCGGCGCGTGTCTGGACCAGACGGTCCTGCTCTGGCCCTGGGCGTCGGTCGGCGTTTCGCCTGGCCGGCCGTTGCCGGCATCGGCCCGAGTCTCCGAGCGCGACGGGTTGTCGCTGCCACTCGGCTCGCGGATCGTGATCCTCGCGTCCGTGGCTCCTACCGACTCCAGGAGCCGGCGCAGCTCGGACGTCCCGGCGAGCAGGGTACGAGTGGTGTCGTCCCCGGCGGCGAGGCTGACATGAAGTTGGTCCTGGCGGGTGACCAGGGTGATCCGGACCTCGCCCATGTGAGCGGGCTGGAGGAGCAGGGTGACGCGCTTGGTCTGGCCGCCCTCGGCTGCGTTCATCCTTACGACCTGGTCGAAGACCTGGCTGACGACCGGTGCCGGAGTCGTCGCGACCGGGGCTTGGAGGGCGACCACCTGGGTAGCGGGGTTGATGGCGGCAGCGGCGACGGCGGAGTTCGCGGCGCCCGGTGAAGGCGACAGCGTCGCAGTGAGCGCCTCGGTGCCTCGCGCTGGAACGAGCGGCGTCGAGGTGGTGGCAGCCGGGATCGAGTCGTCCGTCGGGGGCCCAGAGGTGTTGACGTCGACCTGATCGACAGATTCGGCGAGCGGACTCCTGGCAGCGGGGGACCCCGCGTGATCCGGGTTGGTGTCCCCGCCCTGATCTGGGGTGCCAGCACCGTCGACGGTCGCGCCGTCGACGGCGGCGGAAAGCGGGGCCGATGCGGAGGTGTTGGGAGCAACGGGCGCGGAGGGGCTGGCCGCGGGGACAGGGACGGGGGTGCTGCCTGCCACAGGGGGGCCGACCAGGGCGCCGGCGGCGCCACCTGACAGGGGGCTGGTGAGGGAGCCCGTCAGTGCGGAGTCGGCTGTCGCTGAAGCCTCGATCAGTGCAGATCCGGTCGGTGCCCCCTCGAGTGAGCCGCCGATGGTGGGCACAGTGGTCTTAGGGACCCCGGCCGGGGGTACCTCGATCGGCAGGCCGAGAGCCAGCGACTGCAGCGCCAGCGCGCCGGCGTCGGTGTCGGTCACTTCGGCGGTGCCCTCCTCGAGCGGGGGCGCGCCGGGCAGTGTGCCGAGGGAGGTGGCGGCGGCGTTGGGGTCGCTGGAGATCAGGGCGCTGAGTAGGGCCATGAAGCTACCCGTGCCGGAGGTGGGGGCGTCGCCGGACCGGGTGGAGGCACCAGCCGGGGCGAGCCCCGGGGTGGGAAGTGTCGGTTGGACGGTCATCGGCCGCTCCTCATGGTGTCGAGCACGCGCGTTACGTAGGTCGTGGTCTCCGGATAGGGCGGGATGCCGTCGTAGCGCATGACCGCGCCGGGCCCGGCGTTGTAGGCCGCCAGCGCCAGATCGGTACGGCCGAAACGGTCCATCAGGGTGCTGAGCATGCGGGCGGCACCGTCGACCGCCTGGGCCGGATCGAAACTGTCCTGGACACCGAGGCCCCGAGCAGTGGCAGGCATCAGTTGCATCAGACCCTGTGCGCCGGCCGGGCTGACTGCGCTGGGGTCGAAGCCGGACTCGTGGCGGGCTACGGCTGCCAGCAGGTTGGCGGGCACGGCGTGGTTGGCCGCGGCCTGGGTGAACAGGTCGGCGTACGGCGTCCCGGCAGGTAGGGCGGCCCCACTGGGAAGCGCGCTGGGGAGCGTGCCGAACGGTGCGGCCGTCTGGGGCAGGATCCGGCGGATCGCAGTCGGGGTCTCGCTGACGGTGCTGATGCGCACGTCGGTGCCGGGGCGGGGCGCCTCGATCATCTGGCCCTCGCCCATGTAGATACCGACGTGATGAACGGGACTGCCGAAGGCAAGCACGTCGCCGGGTTGGGCCTGCGCCATGGACGGCACGGCCTCGCCGGCAGTGGCCTGTTGGTAGGAGACGCGGGGAAGTTCGTGGCCGAGGTTGCGGTAGACGAGCTGAACCAGACCTGAGCAGTCCAGTCCCTTGACCGGGTCGGTGCCGCCCCAGACGTAGGGGACGCCGAGGTACTTCTTGGCTTCCGCGATGACGGTGGACCCGTCCACGCCGCCGGTCGTCGTCGGCAGACCCGCGATGGACCCGCTAGCCCCGCTCGCGCCGGCCCGGGTCAGCGCAGCCGCAAAGGCGGCGCCGCTGGCGTTGCCAGGGGCGGCTGCGGGGGCCGCAGTAGCCGTGCTGGCACTCATGCTCCCGAACTGGGCCTGGATCGAGGCGATCCGGGCGGTGACGTCTTCGATGCTCATCGGGGTGTCCTCTGGCGCTGCCACAACTGGGCGCCGATCTCGTCCATGGTCTTGTCGTCGCGACGTCGTCGCTCGTGGCGGCGGGCCGTCTCCTGCCGCTCGATCAGCTGGGTCACCGCCGCCAGCCGCACGTGGTCGTGGCGCCAGTGCTCGCGGGCGGACAGGCTCAGCAGTTCGAGCTCCTGCAGTTCGGTGCGAGCCTGAGCCAGGGCGTCGGCCCGCAGCTGCTGCTGAATCCGGTGCGCCATGAATTCCGTGCGTCGAGTCAGGCCGGACACCGGGGCAGGAGCCCCGCCTCGCAGCCGCTCCACATAGGTTCGAGCTTCGTGCTCCTGCCGCAACGCTGCGTGCAGGCCGAGTCGGCTGTCCTGCTCGCGGACGCCGCGCACACGTGCCACAGTGGCCAGGCCCGTCGAGGAGCCGGTCATGACGCCACCAGGTCACAGAGTCGCTGCCAGGTGTCGGGCAGCGGGGTGGATTCGGCGATGTCCTGGGTCAGGAACTCATTGATGCGCGGCATCAGAGCCAGAGCCTGGTCGGCTTCGGGGTTGGTGCCGGGCACGTAGGCGCCGATCTCGACGAGGTCGCGCACCGACCGGTAGGCGGCGAGCAGCCGGCGCAGTCGGGTCGCGGACTCACGCTGGATGTCGTCAGTCAGGGCGCGCTGGAGCCGCGAGATCGACTCGAGCACGTCGACACTGGGGAAGTGCCCCGACGTGGCCAGCTCGCGGGAGAGGACGACGTGTCCGTCCAGCACGGCTCGGGCGGCGTCGCCGACCGGGTCCTGGAGGTCGTCGCCCTCGACGAGGACGGTGTAGAGCCCGGTCACGCTGCCGATGGCGCCGGTGCCCGCGCGCTCGACGAGCTGCGGGATAGCGGTGAAGACCGACGGCGGGTAGCCGCGGGTGGCGGGAGGTTCGCCGGCGGAGAGGCCGATCTCGCGCTGGGCCATGGCTACGCGGGTAAGGCTGTCCATCATCAGCACGGCGTGACGGCCCTCGTCGCGGAACCACTCTGCGATGCGGGTGGCGACGTGTGCGGCCCGGAAGCGTACGGCGGGAGGCTCGTCAGCGGTCGCGACGACCACCACCGAGCGGGCCAGTCCCTCGGGACCGAGATCGTTCTCGATGAACTCGCGGACCTCGCGGCCACGCTCGCCGATCAGTGCGATGACGCTGACCTCGGCACTGGTGCCGCGGGCGATCATCGACAGCAGGCTGGACTTGCCGACACCCGAGCCGGCCATGATGCCCAGCCGCTGGCCGCGACCGCAGGCGACGAGCCCGTCGAGCACCCGGACACCGAGTCCGACCTGGTGCTCGATACGAGCCCGGTCGAGAGGGGCCGGAGTGGGGTGCTCGACCCCGACCATTTCCAGGCCCGCCGGCAGCGCCCCGTCGAGGGGGCGGCCGAGGCCATCGAGGATTCGGCCGCGCAGCGCGTCACCGACGCCGATGCGCAGCGGGGCGCCGGTGCCGTGGACGGGGTC
>JARICB010000375.1 GCA_029264225.1 Nocardioides sp.
GACGGCTGGTGCATTGTGCAGACCCGTGAGCGGGCCGTCGTGGTCCTGCGACTCGTAGGATGGCGTCCTCCAGAACTTGCGCCGCACGGTGATGTTCGCATCCCCGTCCGAACGCCAACGGTTCTTCACCGGCAGCATCGGGTCGAGTTCCGCCACATAGATCGTCAGCGAAGCCGGTCGAAGCAACTCGTCGGCGGCAAGCTCCCCGGACAGCGCCGGACCTCCCGAGAAGACTGGATCCTCACCGTCGACCTTCCTGAACTCGTCGACCGAGCCACGGTAGGTAGCCAGCGTGAGTTTTTGACCCAGTCCCTGCGGGAACGACGCAACCCAAAGGTCCAACAGTTCGGAGTCGCTTCTGTGGCCCCCCGGTCCGAATCCGGACTGACGGAACATCCTGAGGGCGTCATTGGCTTGACCGAGTGAGACGCCTGCAGCCTCGGCGATCTCACGCTGCGGCATCTTCCACAACCTCGGCCACTGAAGCAACACAAAGGCGACCTGGGATCGCGCCGTGCTGAAGAGATTGCCGCCCTTCTCGCGCTCGGGCTGCGATGGATCGAAGCCAGAGCGACGACCCCGAACGTCGATGAGCACATCACCGAAGCGGATCGAAGCGTTGCCTGCCGCATCGATGAACTGGATCCCCGCGCGCCTGAAGCTGTCGGCAGAACGCGGCGACACGGAGGTCGCTCCGACGAGTAGAGGGATTGATCCGCTCTCATGCATGCGAAACTGAGCGAGGTTGGAGAGCGTCGGGCGAGCTTTGAGTTGCATCGCATACACCTGGTGTGCGCCGCCTCGCGACAACACTAGGCCCAGGTCGTAGCCGGCATCTTGCATCATGCGCGGCTGCTGCGCGTCGACGCTTAGCCCGTACTCCTCGAATCGAGGCAGCAGTTCGGCCAGCAGGTCATTCATGAGGCGCTCCGTTCAGTTCCGTCTGACGTTCAGATTACTCGAACGCGTTCAAAAACTGAACAGCTTGAACGTTTCAAGCCCAGAAGCTCGGGTCGCCCGAGTCCTCGATGTGGTCGAGCAGAGCCTGGACGTTCTTTATCGGGCGTTTCCGCTTGTACTCGTGGAACTTGAGGTTGCGGTCGCGCCAGTAGATCGACCACAGCCCGGTCGTCTTGGTGTAGCGCAGGCGGACGATCGGGAACCGGGTGTGCTCGCCCACGCCATCCCAAGGTGGCCGGACCTCGACGATGGTGACGTGCCGGTCCGCGACGTCAGCCTCGACCTTGAGTTCGTCCCAGAGGTGCTCCGGCACGCGCTCACGCGCCCACCGTCGGATCCGGTGAAGGTCGGTCTCAGGAAGCATGAGCAACCCCGGTCATCGGTGGCTCCCGTCGAGATCTGGCGGACTTTTTGCGGACCAGATGCGGACTTCTTGCCCCTACACCTCGTCTGACCTGCGCAAACGCGCCAGATCAGTAGTACCAGGGGAACGGCGACCAGTCCGGCTCGCGCTTCTCCAGGAACTGGTCGCGGCCCTCTTGGGCCTCCTCGGTCATGTAGGCCAGCCGGGTCGTCTCGCCAGCGAAGAGTTGCTGGCCGACGAGGCCGTCATCGAGCAGGTTGAAGGAGTACTTCAGCATCCGCTGCGCGGTGGGCGACTTGCCGTTGATCTTGGCGCCCCACTCGAGTGCGGTCGCCTCGAGGTCGGCATGGTCCACGACCCGGTTGACCGCACCCATGCGGTGCATCGTCTCGGCGTCGTACTCCTCGCCGAGGAAGAAGATCTCGCGGGCAAACTTCTGCCCCACCTGGCGGGCAAGGTAGGCCGAGCCGTAACCGCCGTCGAACGAGCCGACGTCGGCGTCGGTCTGCTTGAAGCGAGCGTGCTCACGGCTGGCCAGCGTCAGGTCGGCGACCGCGTGCAGGCTGTGGCCGCCGCCGGCCGCCCAGCCGGGGACGACGCAGATGACCACCTTCGGCATGAACCGGATCAGTCGCTGGCACTCCAAGATGTGTAGCCGCGCCAGCTTGGCCTTGTCGATCGGGTTCGGGGGAGCGCCTGCGTCTTCGTGTCCGTCGGTCTCGTACTGGTAGCCGGCCCGGCCGCGGACGCGCTGGTCACCGCCGGTGCAGAACGACCACTTGCCGTTCTTGGCGCTCGGACCGTTGCCGGTCAGCAGTACGCAGCCGACGTCCGCGCTCATCCGCGCGTGATCGAGGGTGCGGAGCAGTTCATCGACGGTGTGCGGTCGAAACGCGTTGAGTACGTCGGGGCGATCGAAGGCGATGCGGACGGTGCCGTGGGCCTTCGCCCGGTGATAGGTCAGGTCGGTCAGGTCCTCGAACCCGGGGACCACCTCCCACGCGTGGGGGTCGAAGGTTTCGCTGACTCCATCGATCGCACTCATGTCGCGGACTGTAGCGGGGGCTGGAATCGGGCGTCGATGCGTGGTGTGGTGTCAGGTATGACCCTCACTGGTGAATACGAACCGAGCGCGACCGAGTGGGTGCGCGAAAACGTGGCCGAGTATGAGGCGAGCAATGGCGAGAAGGGCGGCACCCTGCCCGGGACGCCGTACCCGGTCGTCGTGATCACCTCCGTCGGCTCGAAGTCCGGCAAGCTCCGCAAGAACCCGGTCATGCGGGTCGAGCATGACGGTGCCTATCTGGCGGTGGCCTCCAAGGGCGGCGCGCCGCAGGACCCGTCGTGGGTGGCCAACTTTCGCGACCACCCGGAGGTCGACCTCCAGGATCGTGGCGAGAAGCACACCTACCGGGTGCGCGAGCTCAGCGGCGAGGAGCGCGCCGAGTGGTGGCAACGGGCAGTCGAGACCTGGTCGACCTACGCCGACTATGCGACCAAGACCGACCGGGAGATCCCACTCTTCCTGCTGGAACGCGCCTGAGTCGGATCAACCGCCGCTGATCGTGCTCGCCAACCCGAGCAGGTGCCCCAGCCGCGCCAGCTCGGAGTCGAGGAACGCCGGCCCGCCGCGTCGCCCGATCACCACCAGGTCACCGCTGATCGGTGCACCGCAGAGCACGGTCACATTGTCGTCGGGGAGCCGGGTAGGACGCTCAAGATCGACCCACGGCACTACGGCGGGGGCAGCCTCGGTCGCACACACCACGCTGGCGTCGCGCCGAATGCGCATGCCCCAGTCGACCCGGAAGGTCACCGGCAAGAGTTGGATCACCCGGTCCAACGCCTCGCTCGGATGAGCGGTCAACTCCTCCACCACCTCGAGGTCGAGGAACAGGTGGCCGCCGGCCGCGTAGCGACTGATCCACAACACCTCCACGCCCTCGATGGCCGTGCACGCCGAGACGATGGAGTCGGGCATGGCGCCGGGAGCCATCTCGAGGAGCACGTCGTCGACGGCGATGCCGTTGCCGCTCTTCTCGACGATCTCGATCGCCTCGATGTCGCCACCTGCAGCGCCGATCACGGTGGCGAGACGCCCCAACGAGCCCGGTACGTCGGGCAAGGAGACGCGCAGCAAGAAGGCCATCCCTGCAGGTTAGTCGCGAAGCGAGTCCCCCAACGCACGTCTCGTTGTCAGGGCTGGTCGGCGAGGCGTGCCCGCAGCCCACTGGCGCGCTGCGCCTGTCGGCCGATAGCGGCCCGGATCGCTGACTCCGGGCCGATGATGCGCACCTTGGTGCGAGCGCGGGTCACGGCGGTGTAGAACAACTCGCGCGTCAGCAGTCGCGAGTCCTCATCCGGCAACAGCACCGTCACCACGTCAGCCTGGCTGCCCTGGCTCTTGTGGATGGTCATCGCATGCATCGTCTCCGCGTCACCGAGCCGGGAGGGGGCGAGGTCGAGGTGGCCCTCACCGCTGGCCACCGCGACCCGCCGACCATTGGTCGAGTCGACGACGACGCCTACGTCACCGTTGTAGATCCCGAGCGCGTAGTCATTGGCCGTTACCAGGATCGGCCGGCCGAGGTAGGCGCGTTCGTACAAAGGGTCACCGGTCTCCAGCGTCAGCCACTGCTCGACCCGGCGATTCCAGTGCCGCACGCCGTAAGGACCGTCGCGGTGGGCACACAGCAACCGGTGCCGGTCGAGCGCGGCCAGCGCCTTGACGGGGTCGCCGGCCGCCGCTGCATCACGCACGGCCAGCGCCGCCGGCAGGCTGGTGGCCCGGATCGCGGACGCGGGGTCGCTCAGTTGCACCCATTCGACGGCGTCGTGACCCTGAGCAAGGACGGCGAGCGCGGCGTCGCCATCACCGGCTCGCAGTGCCTCGGCGAGCGCACGGATCTCCGGTCCGAAGCGATGGGTGGTCTGCAACGCCGCGACCGGAGTGTCGGCGCGGCCCGCATATCCGCGCACGAGGTCGGTCAGCACCGCGCCGGCGTCGACGGAGGAGAGTTGGTCGGGGTCGCCGACGAAGACGAGCCGCGCATCGGGGCGTACGGCTTCGAGCAGTCGCGCCATCATCGTCAGCGAGACCATCGACGCCTCGTCGACCACGATCAGGTCGTGGGGCAGTCGATTGCCGCGATGGTGGCGAAACCGGGTCGAGTTCCCCGGGTGCTGGCGCAGCAGACGGTGCAGGGTCATCGCCGAGACACCGCTCAACCGCTCCCGGTCGGCGGGGGAGAAGTCGGCGGCCGACCTGCGTACCGACTCCTCGAGCCGGGCCGCGGCCTTGCCGGTTGGCGCGGCCAGGGCGATCCGGATCTGGTCGCCACGGGCGTGCGCCTGCTCGTGCAGTGCAATGAGCAGCCCCGCGACGGCGGTGGTCTTGCCGGTGCCCGGACCGCCGGTGATGACCGTGGTCCACTGACTGGCCGCGAGTTGGCAGGCGAGGCGTTGCTCCTCATAACCCGGGTCGGGGAAGGCCCGCGCGAGCGATGAATCGAGCAACGCAGCATCGAGGGGTGGAACGGTGGCGCTGCGCGCGGTCAGGTCGTCGAGGACCTGGGTCTCCTGCTCGTAGTAGCGGTCGAGGTAGAGCAGCCCGTGCTCCCAGTGCAGCACGCCCAGACCGAGCAACGGGCTGGCCCCGACCGCGGCTGTCCAGACGTCGTGTGCGGGCCAGGGCAGGTCGACGTCGTCGAGCTGATCGTGGACGCTGGACAGCTCGAGACACACCGATCCGCTCCGGATCGCCCGGGCGGCGAGGGCGATGGCAAGCAACACCGACGCGTCGGTCTCGGCACCGAGCCGCCCCAGGGCGGTGGCGATGTGGACGTCGGCAGCGGTGAGCACGCCGGCGCGGTTGAACGTCGCCAACAGGGGCGGCGCGGACAGTGCCAGGTCACGGTCGAAGGCGTCGATC
>JARICB010000434.1 GCA_029264225.1 Nocardioides sp.
GATCGACCACGGGACGGCCGTTTTCGACGGACCACTGGCCGCTTTGCACGTGCAGGGTGGGTCGACCCGCACACTGGTCGTCGACCTCGTGGACGAGTCACAGCCGATCTGCGTGCCGGGAGCCGTCGTCAGGCGGATCGAGGGCCCCCGGCAGTGGTTGTCGTTCCCGAGCGATGCGAGCGCCGCACCGATCGTCGGCGCCGTCGCCGCGGCGTACGACATCGCAGATCTCTCGATCCAGGAGCCTGACATCGAAGAGGTGATCCGCACGCTGTATGCACGATGACGGCTCATGACAACGTCGCCTCAGTCGTCGAAGGCCTCCATCACGTCCCGGTCGATGGTGTTCTTCGGACCGGTGAACCACTTCTTGGCCGAAAGATGCCACCAGATCGCCAGCACGATCAAGGTGCCGATGGTCAATACCGGCGCGTAGTTGACGCTGCTCCAGGCGAAGTCCTTGTTGCCGGGCACACCGCTCGGGGTGAACGGCAGGATGAAGTAGATGGAGATGATCGAGATTTCGATCACTGCCAAGGGGTTCATCCACTTGTATTTCTTGCCGTTGGTCCAACTTCCCGCTTCGAAGTCGTCGCCGATACGCCAGCGCAGGAAGATCGGGATCAGGAACGAGAGGTAGAGCCCGATCACGGCTACCGACACGACCGCGAAGAAGGCGACCGGCACGCCACCGATGCTCTTCAGTGCGGGCAACGTGATGATCATGCCGACGGTGGCGACGAAGATGACCGCGTTGGCGGGCACCTTGGCGTCGTTGACCTTGGAGAGCCAGGCCGAGCCGGGGATGGCGCCGTCGCGGCTGAAGGCGAACGTCATCCGAGAGGCACTCGTCAGGCACGCGGTGGTGCAGAAGAGCTGCCCGGCCGTCGAGATGAACAGGATCATGAAGTGCCAGCCCTGCGGGAGCGCCTGGCCGAAGATGACGTCGACCGCTCCGAACCCGTCGCTGACACCTTGGGGGTCCTGGACGGCGAAGACGAAGGCGAGCAGCAGGATGTAGCCGCCGACGGCCGAGTAGAAGATGGATCGCCAGATCCCCTTGGCGGCGCCCTCGGCTGCTCCTTGGGTCTCCTCGGAGAGGTGAGCGGAGGCATCGAAGCCGGTGATCGTGTATTGGGTCAACAGGAATCCGAGTGGCAGCACGAGGAACCAGTAGGCGCCACTGCTGAAGCCGGAGTTGTTGATCCGCTCGGTGAAGACGAAGTCGAGGCTCTGGTGCGTAGGCGGCACGATGATCAGGATGAGCACGACGGTCACGGCTCCCGCGACGTGCCACCAGACCGAGATGTTGTTGATGATGGCCAGCAGGTGCCCGCTGAAGATGTTGGCCAAGGAGGCCAGCACCAGAATCACTACGAAGATCACGAAGACCCGGGTCAGGGAGTAGTCCTCAGCCCAGCCCGTGCTGATCGTGCTGATGGTCAGGTCAAGGAACGTGGCGGCGCCGTAGGCAACGCTGGCCGTCACGGCGAGCAGGCCGATCAGGTTGAGCCAGCCGCTGAAGAAGCCGGCCGCCGGACCCCCGAGCTTGGAGGCCCACCAGTAGATGCCGCCCGAGGTCGGGTAGGCCGAGACCAGTTCACTCAAGGTGAAGCCGACGATCAGGATGAGACCGGAGATGATCGGCCAACCCCACGAGATGGCGATCGGCCCACCGTTGTTCCAGGCTTGGCCGAACGTGGTGAAGCAGCCCGCGAGGATCGAGATGATCGAGAACGAGATGGCGAAGTTGGAGAAGCTCGACCAGCTGCGACTGAGCTCCTGGGAGTAGCCGAGCCTGGCGAGATGTCTCTCATCTTCGGACAGTGTGGGTTCTTCGTCAGGCATGGTGGACCTCTCGGGGCGTCAGTGATGAAGCGCACGTTAGACCCGGCGGGACAGGCCGTAAAGACCCTTGACCAGAACTCCCCCAATTGGTATGAACTCCGACCATTGACGCCCGCATGAGTCTCCGCCCACACTGCTGGCATGACCGCTCAGCCGCATGAGGACCTCACGAGTGCGGTGCTGCGACCCGTGCGGGGTCACCATGCCTTCGAGGGTTGCGTCGAGCAGTTGGCGACCGCGATCCGTCTCGGCGTCTACCCGGTCGGCTGCCTCCTGCCCCCCGAACGGGAGCTCGCAGAGCGTCTTGCTGTCAGCCGCGCCACCCTGCGCGAGGCCATCGCTGCGCTGCGTCAGGCCGGGCTGATCGAGACCAGGCGCGGTCGTGGGGGCGGCTCAACCGTCACCTCGCGAGCCCGCGGCCGCTTCACCGGCAGCCTGGCCCGAGTCACCGGTGCAGCCCGGTCGGAGTGGCTCGACGCCTTGGAGTTTCGCCGAGTGGTCGAACCCGGGGCGGCCCACCTCGCTGCCCGGCATGCACTGTCGGCGACCGACCGCGGGCGCCTGATCGCGGCCCAGAGCGATGTCTGCGAGGCGACCGGCAAGCTTGAGCACCGCCAGGCCGACTCCCGTCTACACCTGACGATCGCCTCGTTGAGCGGGTCAGCCAGACTCCAGGAGTCGGTCACCTCGGTCCAAGCGGCCCTGGACCAGATGCTCAGCGCCATCCCTGCCCTCGAGACCAACATCGGACACTCGCACCACCAGCACCGCCGCATCTGCACAGCCATCCTGAACGGACGCCCCGACCGGGCCCGCAAGGTGATGGAAGACCATTGCGACGACACGGCTGCGCTGTTGCGCGGCCTGCTCGTCTGACCCGGGCATCAAGGAGACACTGTGAGCACTCGCAACGACCGCTACCTCAGCCTGGAGCACCTGCGACAGCGCATCGATGCAGGCGAGATCGACACCGTCATCCTGGCCTTCACCGACATGCAGGGTCGGCTCCAAGGAAAGCGACTGCACGGGCGTTACTTCCTCGATCACGTGGTCGGTCACGGCAGCGAAGGGTGCAACTACCTGCTCGCCGTCGACGTCGACATGAACACCGTCGCGGGCTATGCGATGACGTCGTGGGAGCAGGGCTACGGCGACATGGAGTTCGTCATGGACGACGACACCATTCGACTCCTGCCCTGGCTGCCCGGCACGGTCATGATCCAGTGCGATCTGGAGTGGCCCGACCATCGTCCGGTGGTCGCCTCACCCCGCGCGATCCTCAAGGCCCAACTGGCCAGGCTGGCCGAGCGCGACCTGGTCGCCATGGCGGGCACCGAGCTGGAGTTCGTCATCTACGACGAGACCTACGAGTCGGCCTGGAACAAGGGCTACCGCGGACTCGTGCCGGCCAACCAATACAACGTGGACTACTCGATCCTCGGCACGACCCGGGTCGAACCGCTCCTGCGTGACATCCGCAACCATATGTATGCGGCGGGACTGGATGTCGAGGCGGCCAAGGGCGAGTGCAACCCCGGCCAGCACGAGATCGGCTTCCTCTACGCCGAGGCGCTCATCAGTGCCGACAACCACGCGGTCTACAAGAACTCAGCCAAGGAGATCGCGGCCCAGCACGGCAAGGCGATCACGTTCATGGCCAAGCCTAACCAGCTCGAAGGCAGTTCCTGCCACGTACACATGTCTCTGCGCGGCACCGACGGGAGCCTGGTCTTCTGGGACGACGAGACGGGAGGGCGGACGCCGCTCTACGACCAGTTCATCGCGGGCGCCTTGGCCACGGCGGCCGACTTCACCCTGCTCTTCGCCCCCAACATCAACTCCTACAAACGCTTCGCCGACGGCTCCTTCGCACCGACCACCATCGGCTGGGGGCTCGACAACCGCACCTGCGCCGTGCGCCTGGTCGGGCGCGGCGCAGGGGCGCGGATGGAGAACCGGGTGCCGGGTGCCGACGCCAACCCTTACCTGGTGCTCGCTGCGATGATCGCTGGTGGCCTGCACGGCATCGAGCACGGTCTCGAGCTCGAGCCGGAGATGATCGGCAACGCCTACACCTCGAACCAGCCGCGCGTGCCGAACACCCTGGGAGCCGCCCGCGAGGCCTTCCACTCCTCAGCGGTGGCCAGAACCGCGTTGGGCGATGAAGTCGTCGACCACTACACCAACCTGGCCGACGTGGAACTGGCTGCCTACAACGCGCAGGTCACCGATTGGGAACTCGTCCGCGGCTTCGAGAGGATGTGACGTGCGCACCCTGATCAATCCCGCCACCGGCGTGGAACTCGACATCAGCCCCACTTCGGCCTCGCTCGACGACACCGATGCGGTGATCGCGAAGGCCCACGACGCGTTCCCGGCCTGGCGCGATCTCGCCCCCGGCGAGCGAGCCCGGCTGCTCCGCGCGTTTGCCGCTGTCGTCGACGAGCATCTCGAGGAGCTCGCCCAGCTCGAGGTGCTCAACGCCGGCCACACCATCGGCAACGCCCGCTGGGAGGCCGGCAACGTTCGTGACTGCCTCAACTACTACTCCGCAGCGCCTGAGCGACTCTTTGGTCGGCAGATTCCGGTGGCCGGGGGCACCGACCTCACCTTCCACGAGCCCCTCGGTGTGGTCTCGATCATCGTCCCGTGGAACTTTCCCATGCCGATCGCCGCATGGGGCTTCGCACCTGCTCTCGCGGCCGGCAACACCGTCGTGCTCAAACCCGCCGAGCTCACCCCGCTGACCGCCATCCGGATCGGTGAGCTCGCGCTGCTCGCGGGCCTGCCGCCGGGCGTCCTGAATGTGATCCCGGGCCAGGGATCGGTCGTCGGACAGCGGTTCGTCACCCACCCCCTGGTGCGCAAGGTGTGCTTCACCGGGTCAACGGCGGTCGGCAAGCAGATCATGGCCGGCTGTGCCGACCAGGTGAAGCGGGTGACGCTGGAACTGGGTGGCAAGAGCGCCAACATCATCTTCGCCGACACCGACGTGGCTGCCGCGGCTGCCAGTGCGCCGGGCGGAGTCTTCGACAACGCCGGCCAGGACTGTTGCGCGCGGTCGCGGATCTTGGTGCAGCGATCGGCGTACGACGAGTTCGTCGGGCGTTTCGAGACCGCCGTCAAGGACTTCCGAGTGCTCGACCCCGCCAGTGAGCAGAGCCAGATGGGACCGATGGTCTCGGCCGGACAGCGCGATTCCGTGCAGGCCTACGTGGATGCCGCGACGGTGGCGTTCAGCGGCAGCGCCCCCGATGGCCCGGGCTGGTGGCTGCCGCCGACGGTCGTCGAGTCGAGCGACACCAGCGAGGCGGTGTGGCGCGAGGAGATCTTCGGCCCGGTCGTCGCGGTCATGGCCTTCGACGACGAGGAGGAGGCCGTGGCACTGGCCAACGACAGCGAATACGGGCTCTCCGGCTCCATCTTCACCGACGACCTGGGGCGCGGTATGCGGGTTGCCCGGGCAGTGGAGGCCGGCAACCTGTCGGTCAACAGCCACGCCTCGGTGCGCTACTGGACGCCGTTCGGTGGCTACAAGCAGTCCGGCCTCGGCCGCGAACTCGGTCCGGACGCGCCCAATGCGTTCACCGAGGAGAAGAACGTCTTCATCGCTCACTGATCCCGCACGGGTTCCCACTCCACTTCTGAAGGGTTGACATCTCATGGCAGGACGTATCGAGGGCCGCACCGCTGTCGTCACCGGCGGTTGCAGCGGCATCGGGCTGGCAACGGTCCGGCGCTTCGTGGAAGAGGGCGCCAGGGTCGTGATCGGCGACATCGACGACGCAGCTGGTGAGGCGCTGGTCGCCGAGCTCGGCGGTGCCGACTTCGCAACCTACGTGCACGTCGACGTCACCTCCAAGGACGAGGTCGACGCCTTGTTCCGCACCGCGAAGGACACCTACGGCTCGGTCGACATCGCCTTCAACAACGCCGGCATCTCCCCCCCGGAGGACGACTCGATCCTCGACACCGACCTCGACGCCTGGCGACGGGTGCAGGAGGTCAACCTGACCAGCGTCTACCTGTGCTGCAAGGCCGCACTGCCCTACATGCTCGAGCAGAAGAAGGGCTCGATCATCAACACGGCGTCCTTCGTCGCCGTGATGGGGGCGGCGACGTCGCAGATCTCCTACTCCGCCTCCAAGGGCGGCGTGCTGTCGATGTCGCGTGAGCTCGGTGTGCAGTTCGCCCGCGAGGGCGTGCGGGTCAATGCCCTGTGCCCCGGCCCGGTCAACACCCCGCTGCTCAAGGAGCTCTTCGCCAGCGATGCCGAGCGCGCCGCGCGACGCCTCGTGCACGTGCCGATGGGCCGATTCGCCGAACCGGAGGAGATGGCCAACGCCGTGCTCTTCCTGGCCTCCGACGAGTCGAGCTTCATGACGGCCAACACCTTCCTGGTCGACGGCGGCATCTCGGGTGCCTACGTCACGCCGCTCTGAGCCATGGACGCGCCGATCATCGGGCTCACCACCTACCGGCAGGTTGCCTCGTGGGGGGCCTGGAACGCCCAGGCGGATCTGCTGCCGACCGAGTACGCCGCGGCGCTCGAGGCTGCCGGCGGCATTCCGGTCCTGCTGCCGCCGGTGGGCCGGCCCGAGTCCGCCGAGCGGGTCGTGTCGAGGCTGGATGCCCTGGTCATTACCGGGGGTTCCGACGTGGAGCCGAACCGCTACGGCGCACAACCGCATCCCCACACGTCGGGCTGGAACTCCGAGCGTGACGCGTGGGAGTTGGCGCTGCTCGACGCGGCGAACGAGGCAGAGCTGGCAGTCCTGGGGATCTGTCGCGGCATGCAACTGATGGCCGTCCATGCCGGCGGCACTCTCGACCAGCACACGCCCGACCTGGTCGGGCACGAGACCCACAACCCCGGTGGTGACGCCTACGGTGCCATCGAGGTCGAGACGCTGGCAGGATCCCGGATCGCCACCCTGGTCGGTGACCACGTCCAGGTGAACTGCCACCACCATCAGTCGGTCGCTACCCATCCCGGTTTCGTGGGCGTTGCCCATGCCGCGGACGGCATCCTTGAGGCGATGGAGGCACCGGGCGAGCGCTTTCTCCTGGGCGTCCAGTGGCACCCGGAATCACGTCTCGAGGTGGGCCTGATGACCGGCCTGGTCCATGCCGCCCGAGCGAACGCACATCGCTAGGCTGAATGCATGACGTTGGGACCCGACCACACCAAGCGAGTCGTGGCGCTCGCGCTCGATCTGGCCCGCTCGGGCCGTACCGACGACCTGGCGGAGTTCCTCGACCACGGATTACCGGTCGACGCGTGCGGTGAGTCAGGTGACTCGCTCCTCATGCTCGCTGTCTACCACGGCCATGCAGAGACGGCCCGGATGCTGATGGAGCGAGGTGCCGACATCGACCTGCGCAACGACCGCGACCAGTCCCCAGTCGCCGGCGCACTCTTCAAAGGCGAGGACGAAGTGGTCGACCTGCTCGTCGCCGCTGGTGCCGACCTCGATGCCGGTACGCCGACGGCTCGTCAGGCAGCGCAGTTGTTCGGCCGCGACCTCTGAGTCGAGCCCCGCCCTCGGGCAGCCGCTCCAGCACCACCAGCGCGCGGTCGTCATCACCGCGCGGCACCCTTCGCAGAACCTGGGTCGCGACCTTGTCGAAGCCGTTGGTCACGACAGCTGCGCGCGCGGTCTCGCGCAACCAGTCGACGCCGTGGTCGAGGTCGCGGTCGCGGAGCTCGACGACACCGTCGGTATAGAACATCAACGCATCACCGGGAGCCAGCATCCCTTGGGTCGGCTGCAGGTCGGGCTCGTCGACCACTCCGAGAGCGGTCCCCTGGGCGTCGTCGACGACCCACGACTCCTCCTCCGCGTGCCAGTGCAGCGCGGGCGGGTGACCGGCGTTGGTGATCATGTATTCGCCCGTCTCCAGGTCGACCAGGATGTGCACTGCCGTCGCGATCGACTCCCCCGAGTCCTGACGCATCAGGAATGAGTTGGCAGCACGCATCAT
>JARICB010000033.1 GCA_029264225.1 Nocardioides sp.
GGTGGAAGACCGGACTGTTCGGTAACTCCGGGTAACCCCGGGGAACGGCCTGCCCCCGCGGGGCCACCGGGTGGACGACCGGACTGTTCGGTAACTCCGGGTAACCCCGGGTAACTCCGGGTAACCCCGGGTAACCCCGGGTAACCCCGGGGACTGGCCTGCCCCGGCGGGGTAAGGGTGCCCACGAATCGAGCCGGGGCGTAGGAGTCGGTTGAAGGTCGTTATGGTGGCGGCAGTTGCGCGACCGGGGGCGGACGAGACGCCCCTGGCACCTCACGAGAGGCAAGATCCGATGGCAGATGTTCAGGCAGCACTGGATGCAGCCGGACTGACGAACCCGAAGGTTCGCGAGTTCGTCGCCGAATACGCCGCACTGACCGGCGCGGAGCACATCGAGGTCGTGAGCGCGGCCGACGACGCCCGCCTGATCCAGGAGGCGCTGGCGGCCGGTGAGCTCCAGCCGGCAGGCGAGGGGCTCTACTACTCGCGCAGCTATCACAAGGACACTGCCCGCTCCGAGGAGCGGACCATCGTCGCGACCAACAACGAGTCGGACAAGGGCGTCTACAACAACTGGCGCCCGGCATCGGAGATGAAGCCGATGCTGCACGACCGCATGCGCGGCGCATCCAAGGGCAAGACGATGTATGTCATCCCCTACCTGATGTCGCCCCCCGGCAACCCGCTGGAGGCCTGGGCCGCCGGCGTCGAGCTGACCGACTCGCGTCCCGTCGTGCTCCACATGATCCGCATGTCGCGGGTCGGGCCGAAGTTCCTCAACGACCTCGAGGACCCCAACAGCTTTGTGCGCGCCGTGCACGTCACCGGCGACCTGCACAACCTGGGTCAGGGCACGCCGGATGACCAGCGCTACTTCGTCACCGTCGCCGACGAGCGGACGATCCTGCACTTCGGCTCGTCCTACGGCGGCAACGCGCTCCTCGGCAAGATCGCCCACGGCCTGCGCCAGGGCGCCTACGACGGCTGGGCGAGCAAGAAGTTCCTCGCCGAGCAATACATGCTGATCGGCATCCACGACAAGGAGACCGGGAAGGACTACCACATCTGCGGTGGCTTCCCGAGCGCCTCCGGCAAGACCAACCTGGCCATGATGCTGGCTCCCGACGTGCTCGGCGAGCGCTACCACGTCTCCTTCTACGGCGACGACATCGCCTGGCTCTGGGTGGACGAGGAGTCCGGCCGACTGATGGGGATGAACCCCGAGTACGGCGTCTTCGGTGTCGCCAAGGACACCAACGAGCACACCAACCCCACTGCTCTGCACTCCATCGACCCGGGCACCCACGCGATCTTCACCAACGTGGCCTACAACCCCGGCACGGGCGAGGTTTGGTGGGAGGGCCGCACCCCGAAGCCGCCGAGCGACGTGCACGGCTGGCTCGACTGGACCGGCGCGCCGCTGGCCGACCGCAAGGACAACGACACGGCGTCGTGGGCGCACCCCAACAGCCGGTTCACCACCACGTTGGACAACGTGCCCAACATCGCGCCCGACTACAACGCAGCAGCCGGTGTCCCGATCGACGCGATCATCTTCGGTGGCCGCACCCGTGACCGGGAGCCGCTGATCCGCGCCATCCACGACCTCGCCGAGGGCGTCTACGACGGGCTCACGCTCGGCGCCGAGGCCACCTTCGCCGCCGAGGGCGTCGACGGTCAGCTGCGCTACGACCCGATGTCGAACCGGCCGTTCATGGCCTACGGCGAGGGCGACTACGCCCAGCACTACCTCGACGTGGTCGGTGCCGCTACCGACCAGCCGATCTTCGCCCACGTCAACTGGTTCCAGCGCGACGCGGAGGACGGCCACTTCCTGTGGCCCGGATACCGCGACAACCTGCGTCCGCTGCTGTGGCTGCTGCAGTTGCGCAACGGTGAGGTCGAGGGTCGCCAGACCCCCGTCGGGATCGTGCCGACCAAGGAAGAGCTCAACCTCGAGGGCGTCGACATCACCCCCGAAGACCTGGAAACCATCCTCACCATCGATACTGATCGCTGGCGCCAGGAGATGGACTTCCGGCGCGAACACCTTGAGCAGTTCGATCGGCTGCCCGAGGCCATCTGGGAGGCCCACCACCGGGTCACCAAGGCATTGGCGGACGAATAGCCCTGAAGAAGATCTTTCGCACCTTGCGGCCAGCAGGGCGCGACGGATTCGACCTGAGTCGACCGTCGCCCCAGCTGGCTGCACCTTTTGGCCTGGTAGCGGCCTTGGGTCTGCTCTTCGTTCTGCTGCCGCCGTACCACGCCTCACCGCTCGTTCTGACCCTTGCGGTGTTGCTCTTCGTCCTGGTGTTGGCGATGTTCTGGTGGAGCACGACGAAGCCCGAGCGCACGTGGCGTGACCCCGCAGTCGGCTACCTGATGTTCGTGTTCGTGGCGCTGGTGCGCGACGCCGCCGGCGGAAGCACTTCCGGTATGTCGATCCTGCTGGTCGTGCCGATCCTGTGGTTGGCCATCACCGGCAGCCGCCGTGAGCTCAAGGTCGCCGGACTGGTCGCGGCGCTGGTGGTGCTGGGGCCGATGCTCGTTTTCGGCGCTCCCAACTACCCGCTCTCCGACTGGACCAGGGCGGTAGGGCTGTTCGCTCTCTCCTTCATCATCGGGCCGGTGCTGCAAGGCATCGTCGCCCGCCTTGCCCACGAGACACGGCTCGAACGGGTCGTGACCGAGCGCTACGAGCGACTCTTCCTGGATGCGCCGCACGGTGCCGTTCTCCTCGATGACACCGGCCGGATCGTGCGCACCAACGGGGCTATGGGTGCCATCATGGGGATGGCACCTGACGACCTCGCCGGCCGCATGCTGGTCGACCTGGCACCCCCCTCCCACGGCGCCATCGAAGACCACCTGAGTCGGATGATCGACGACGGGGCACTCACGAGCGCCTCCGATTGCATGGTGCGTGACGCCACGGGCACCGACGTGTACGTCGCGCTGAGCAGCCGGATGTGGAGCAGCGACGACGATGACGATGAGCCGGGCTCGATCATGATCAACGTCGTCGACGTCTCCGAGCGACACCGCTACCAGGACCGGCTCAACCACCTGGTCGATCACGACATCCTCTCCGGCCTCGCCAATCGGCGGCGCTTCGACAGCGAACTCCAGCGGCACGTGGAACGCACCCGCCGCTACGGCCACACGGGCGCAGTGCTGCTGATGGATCTGGACAACTTCAAACGCGTCAACGACAGTCTCGGACACAACGCCGGCGACGAACTGCTGGTCTCGATCGGCAGCCTGCTGCGGCGAGTGGTCCGAGACACCGACGTGGTGGCCCGGTTGGGTGGCGACGAGTTCGGAATCCTGCTCACGGACGGCGACCAGGACGCGGCTGAACGGGTTGGCAACGAAGTTGTTGCTCGGGTCCGCGCGCACGCAGCCACGCTGGACGGCGTACGCCGCCGAGTGACCGTCAGCGTCGGGGCAGTGACCTTCCGGGCTGCCGCCGAGCACACCGGGGACATCCTGGCGCTGGCCGACATGACGATGTATGACGCGAAGGAGGCAGGGCGCGATCAACTCGCCCTGCTGCCCGAGGGGGAGAGCCGTCCACCCCGCTTCGCAGCGCGACTCCAGTGGCAGAGCCGGATCGAGGAGGCGCTGGAGCACAATCGGTTCGAGCTCCACCTGCAACCGATCATGGACCTGAAGACCAACCAGGTCTGCTCGGCAGAGGTGCTCCTGCGACTGCGCGACGAGGACGAACTCGTGCCGCCATCGAGGTTCCTCTACATCGCTGAGCGAGTGGGGCTGATGCCGCGGATCGACGCCTGGGTGAGCGGGCGCAGCGTGGCCATGTTGGCCGAGCTACGCACACGATCCCCGGG
>JARICB010000045.1 GCA_029264225.1 Nocardioides sp.
GCGACGGCGAGGAGAGTCCGAGCCCATCGGTCTTGTTCGTCGAGGCGAGCACGTGGCCGCTCTTCAGCGCCGGGATCTGACCGAGCAGCGGGTCCTTGGTGAACGTCGCGAGGTCGGTGTCGTTCTCGGCGTAGGTAATGAACACGTCCGAATCGAGGTCGCCCGCGCGCTCGGCCGAGAGGGTGCCGTAGAACGCACCTTCCTTACTGATGTCCTCGATCACCGGCGCGTTGACCATGCCAACCTCGGCCAGCAGGCGCGGGCGGTTGTCCTCGGGGGTGTAGTAGTCGATCTTGGACATGTCGGCAGTCGCCAGCGAGGCGAAGATGAAGCTCTTGCCCGCGAGCTCAGGGTGAGCCTCGGCGGCGGCCTCGATGCTGGCCTCCGTCTCGTCCTCGACCTGGTCGGCCAACTCGCTTCGTCCGAGTGCCTCGCCGACCATGTCGAGGGAGTCCTTCCAATCGGTGACCCACGGGCCTTCTGGATAGGCCACGACAGGGGCTATCGCGGAGAGCTTCTTGTACTCCCCAGCACTCAGGCCGGAACTGGTGGCCAGAATCAGGTCGGGGGCCAGCTTGGCGATGTCATCGACGGGGGTGCCGTCGACGTCGCTGTAACGGGTGGCCTGCTCGGCCCCGAGTTCCTCGAGCTTGGCGTCGTACCAAGGCGTCGACTGCGCCTTATTGCCGCCCCAGGTGATCGCGGTGGCCCCGATCGGCGCCACCCCGAGCGAGAGGGCGACGTCGTGGTCGGTCCAGCCGACGGTCGCCACCCGGGTGGCCTCCTTCTCGATCGTGGTCTCACCGAAGGCGTGCTTGATGGTCACCGGGAACGCGTCGGCGTCGACCTGGGTCTGGGCTTCGGTGTCGCCACCGCCGGTGTCGTCGGCAACAGAGCCGGTGCTGCAGGCACCGAGGACGCACGTGGCGAGCAGCGCCGTGGCGGCGGTGCGCAGGGGGTGGCGCATAGCAGAACTCCTTGTTAGGTCAACCTTATTAAGGCTAACCTAACTTAGGAGCACCTCACTGTGTCAAAGTGATCACAGTCTTGCTGCCGATCAACCGACCTGGGTGCGGTGGAAGCTTTGGAAGGAGCGGCTCGGCGTCGGGCCACGCTGACCTTGGTAGCGCGAGCCGTACTTCTGCGAGCCGTAGGGGTGCTCGCTCGGCGACGACAGCCGGAAGAAGCAGAACTGGCCGATCTTCATCCCCGGGTAGAGCTTGATCGGCAGCGTCGCCACATTGGCCAACTCGAGAGTGACGTGGCCGGAGAACCCGGGGTCGACGAACCCGGCAGTCGCGTGGGTCAGGAGGCCGAGCCGGCCCAGGCTCGACTTGCCCTCCACCCGCGCGGCGATGTCATCGGGCAGGCTGATGACCTCATACGTCGAGCCCAGCACGAATTCGCCCGGGTGCAGGATGAACGCCTCGTCCCCCACTGTCTCGACCTCGCGGGTCAGGTCCGACTGGTCGACCGCCGGATCGATGTGTGGATAGCGATGGTTCTCGAAGACCCGGAAGAACCGATCAAGACGTACGTCGATGCTCGAGGGTTGCAGCATCTCCTGATCCCACGGCTCGAGGGCGATCCGCCCGGCGTCGATCTCGGCGAGGATGTCGCGGTCGGAGAGGAGCACGGGGTCAGGCTAACGAAGTTGGTCGCTCGGTGGCGCAGTGCCCACAATGAGGTCGTGACGACCTATCAGCGCTACGTGGCCCTCGGCGACTCCTTCACCGAAGGGATCGGCGATCCCGACCCCGCCCGCCCCAACGGACTGCGCGGCTGGGCCGACCGGGTTGCCGACGTGCTCGCCGAGCGCACCGACGACTTCGGCTACGCCAACCTGGCCATCCGCGGGCGCAAGTTGGCCCCGATCATCGACGAGCAACTCCAGCCCGCACTGGACCTCGCACCCGACCTGGTGACCATCCACGGCGGCGGCAACGACGTGTTGCGACCGCGCGTCAACCTCGATGCCCTCGCCGCGACGTACGACGCCGCCATCGGCCGACTGGTGGCGAGCGGTGCCACCGTCGCGATGTTCACGATCTTCGACCCCGGCAACACCGGCATCTACGCCGCCGTGCGCGGGCGGATGGCGATCTTCAACGAACACGTGCGCGAGATCGCTGACACCCACAACGTCACCGTGGTCGACATGTGGCGAATGCGCGAGATCGACATGAGCCAGGTGCTGGACACCGACCGTATGCACCTCAACGCCGCCGGCCACCACCGCATGGCCATCGAGGTGCTCGACCGGCTCGGCATCTCCCACGACCTCGTGCCGTACGCCCCGCGCGAGTTCGCCGCCCTCGCCCGCCGCGAGCAGTGGCGCGAGAACGCGCGCTGGACTCGCGAGTTCCTCGGGCCGTGGGTGCATCGTCGCGTCACCGGGCGCTCCTCCGGCGACAACGTCACCCCGAAACGCCCGGGCCTGGAGCCGGTGCGGTGATCGGGTAACATTCCCGCCGCACCATGCGGATGTAGCTCAGCTGGTAGAGCGCGACCTTCCCAAGGTCGATGTCGCGAGTTCGAATCTCGTCATCCGCTCCACCCGAAGGCCCCGCTCGCGAGCGCCTCCGGCCCATTTCCGATGTAACGCCCTGTCCGGTGCACTGGTGCGCCGTTGCAACGCGGTGGAAGTGCACCGGACTCACCGTGACAAGGCGACGTACGAGCCACTCAGCTGCGTCCGCACGTCCAACTGCACACCGCCAGCTTTTTGGAACTCCGGGTCGGGCGTGTCGGCAAGGTGGGTCCAGTGGGACTGGTGGGACTGGTGGGACCCTTGCGCCTTTTGGGCTCAGAGGGAACAGTGGGATGGGTTGTTCGTGATCCCCCCAGATCGAGGTCTTCCCCATGTCGCTCCACCTACCCCGTTCCCGCCGCCTGCGAGCGGTCGCCGTGAGTGCCGGAGCGCTCGCACTCGTGTGTGCCATCGCCCCCTTGTTGCCCGATTCCTCCTCACCCCGATCGGCAATCCGAACCCAAGGCACCGAGAGCCAGGGCACCGAGAGCGGTACGGCGCAGCCCGGCGTGATCACTCCCGCCATGCAGGCCGAGATCGAGCGAGTCGTCGCCGAAGGGCAACAGCAGCGGGTCACCGCACGCACCTCGACGTCCGAGCGCGCGACGGCTGCCACCCGCTGCGCCGTCTTTGCCGGACAGCGCTACTGCCTGGGCCTGGGGTGGACCACGCAGACCCAGAAGCAGGCAGCCGACCGAATGGCCGAGGCCACCACCGCCGCGACCTCAACCCCTCGTCGCGCCAGGCCCGAGACGACCGGCGACCTCGACCCGGCCGCGCTGTTGCGACAGCGCACCCGCGGCTCCGCCGCCGCCCGCGCCAGGGCCGAGCGCGCCGAACTCAGCGCCGCCGCCCGGTCGGTTTCCAAGGTGTGGCT
>JARICB010000046.1 GCA_029264225.1 Nocardioides sp.
GCAGGTCAACATCGTGCTCGGGATGAAGGGCATTACCCGCACCGACACGAGGCGCTACGCCCTCGGCGTACTCACCACCGTCCTCGGCGGCAGCACCTCCTCCCGCCTGTTCCAGGAGGTCCGGGAGAACCGCGGGCTGGCCTACTCGGTCTACTCCTTCGCCAGCCACCACGCCGACGCAGGACTGGTCGGCGTCGCCGTCGGCTGCCTGCCCGGCAAACTCCCGGACGTGCTGTCCACGGTACGTGCCGAGCTGGCCAAGATTGCCGCAGACGGCATCACGCCCGACGAACTCGCCCTGGGCCAGGGCCAGCTGCGCGGCGGGTTGGTGCTCGGCCTCGAGGACTCCGGCTCGCGGATGTCGCGGCTGGGCAAGGCGGAGCTGGTCTACGACGAACACCTCTCCATCGACGAGGTGATCGCGCTGATCGATGGCGTCACCCTCGATCAGGTGCGCGCCATCGCCGCCGAGCTGTTCTCCCAGCCCGAGGTGCTTGCCGTCGTCGGGCCGCGCTGACCCGTTCAGGTATTCCCGTTCCCGACTGACCGCTGTAACGCCGGGTTATGTGCTGTTCACCCCCTGAAATAGCAGGGGGGTAAGAGTACATAACACGGCGTTACAGCTGCGGTCGTGCGGCGGTGCCTGCGAGGGGCGTACGGCGACAGCGTGGGCGGTGAGTCAGCGCCGGCCGATGATCCCGATCACGGCGGGAGCCTTCTGCTCCACGACGGAGACCCGGAAGCCGGCCTTGGCCAGCGACTCGGAGGTCTTCTTCACGATGTTGGGCACCAGCTCGGGCGGATTGGCCTCGTAGAACAGGTAGACCGCCCCACCGGGCACGACCCGCTCGTGGAGCAGGGCCACCTCGTCATCCGCGGAGCGCACCCAGAACAGGTTCACGTTGAAGGCGAAGACCTTGGTCAGCCGCTTCACCGGGACCCGCAACGTCGCGAGATCGATCTGTCGCACGGCGAGGCGTCCGGAGTCGACGTACTTCTGGTTGCGGCGCTTGGTTCGGTCGACACCCGACTCCGAACGGTCGATCGCGAACAACTTGCCGCTCTCGAGTTTGCTGCAGATGAGTTCTGCTCCGGCGCCCGGTCCGCAGCCGATTTCGAGCACGTGGTCGTTCGGCTGGACGTCCATAAGGTCGACCGCCCAGCGGATGCGCGGAGGGATCGTCTGTACTGCCATGGTCACAGCCTGCCACTTCCGCGTTCACCCGTCAGGCACCACCCTCGCGGAGAAGTGCTCACAGTAGGTTGGCACCGTGAACGAATTGGTCAAAGTCGGTGTCCTGGGTGCAGGCGGCAAGGTCGGTGCAGAGGTCTGCAAGGCGGTCGAGGCAGCCTCCGGGTTCGCCCTGGTGGCGCGGATCGACGCCGAGGACGACATTCGCGACTTGGTGGCGACTGGCGCCCAGGTGGTCGTCGACTTCACCCATCCCGATGTGGTGAAGGGCAACCTCGAGTTCTGCATCGAGCACGACATCCATGCAGTCGTCGGCACCACCGGCTTCGACGAGGGGCGGCTGGCCCAGCTCGAGGTGTGGCTCGACGACAAGCCGGAGGTCGGAGTGCTGATTGCGCCGAACTTCTCCATCGGCGCGATCTTGATGATGCGCTTCGCGGCCCAGGCGGCCCCCTTCTTCGACTCCGTCGAGGTGGTCGAGCTGCATCACCCGGAGAAGGCGGATGCTCCGTCGGGTACGGCGCGGCGTACTGCTGAGCTGGTCGCTGCCGCGCGCAGGGAGGCCGGCTGTGCGTCGATGCCCGACGCCACCTCCACGAGCCTGGAGGGGGCCCGCGGTGCGGACGTGGACGGCGTCCGCGTGCATGCGCTGCGCATCCGCGGACTGGTGGCTCACCAGGAGGTGCTGCTCGGGAGCACGGGGGAGACCCTCACGATCCGACACGACTCCTTGGACCGGGCGTCCTTCACTCCCGGGGTGTTGACCGGGCTCGGCGCGATCGCCTCGCACCCGGGGCTGACCGTGGGGCTCGAGCACTTCTTGGCCCTCGACTGAAACACCTCGCCGAGGGCGCTCTCAGGCCAGACGCAGCAGTGCCGCCACGACGGCGGCGCCGATCACGACCACCAGGAACGGCGCCCGCAGCACCAGCGCCACGACCGCGAACGCCAACCCGGCACTTCGGGCATCGATCGTCAGTTCCTGACCCGTCGAGAACACCTGGACACCGATCAGGGCGGCCAGCAGGGCGACGGGGATCAGGTCGGCGACGCGAGAGACCACGGGGTGCGCCAGCACCCAGCCGGGCAACGAGAGCCCGGTCAGTTTGAGGGCGTAGCAGCCAGCGGCGGCGACCAGGATCGCGAGCCACATCAGCGCTCACCCCTCGGTTGGATCCAGAGGCCCGCCAGCAGCGCTACGGCGGCTGCTGCGAGCACGGGGACACCAGCGACGGTGAGAGGGACCAACCCGAGCGCTACGGCGCCTGCGAGGAGCGCAACCACCTGGTGACGACGCTCGCGCAGTCGGGGCCACAGCAGCGCCAGGAAGGCGGCGCCCACGGCGGCATCGAGCCCGTAGGCGCGCGGGTCGCCGATCGTGGTGCCGGCCAGTGCGCCGAGCAGGGTGGCGCCGTTCCACAGCACCAGGACGGCCAGACCGGTGGACAGGAAGCCCAGGCGCGCAGCTGGGGTGGAGGTGCGGTTGATGGCCATGGCGCTCGACTCGTCGATCAGCACCTGGGCGGCTGCCGCGCGCCGCCACCCGGAGAACTGCAGGAGCGGAGCCAGGCGCAGGCCGTAGAGGGCGTTGCGGCTGCCCAACAGGATCGCGGTCATCGCACCACTCAGCGGGGCGCCACCGGCTGCCACGACCGCTACCAGGGCGAACTGGGAGGCGCCGGTGAAGACCAGCAAGGACAGCGCACAGGACTGGAGCACGCTCAACCCGGCGCCGACCGAGATCGCGCCGAAGGAGATGCCGTAGGCACCGGTGGCGACGCCGACCGCGAGGGCATCGCGGATGATGCTGGTGCGTTCGGCGGGCGACAGGACGTCGTCGCTGGTGCCCATCAGACGATGGCGGTGTGCAACCGGACCTGTTTGACGGTGGTCGTGCCGGTGCCGTCGAGGTCCAGTTCGCGGTGCGCGCCGTCAGGCGCCCAGCCGGCCTCGGTCAAGAAGCGGCGTTGGGCATCATCGGTGCCGATGACCCAGATCAGGGCCCGGGTGAACTTGTCGGCAGCCAGGGTGTCGACGGCCGCCTGGAGCAGGCGCGAACCGTGGCCCTTGCCGCGTTCGGCGGGGTCCAGGGTCAGTTCGGAAAGCTCGCCGTCGACGACGGGGTCGGCGTCGGGGTCGCTGGCGGCGCTGGTCACGGCGAAGCCGGTGACCCGGTTTCGTTCGAGCGCGACCAGCACGCGGTTGCGGGCATCGGCGGGCTTGACGAGGGAAGCCCGCCAGACCTCGGCGATCTCGGTCGCATCAGACGGCAGTGCCTCGGCCGGGAGTACGTCGGCGTACAACTCGCGCCAGGCGCGCACCTGGAGGTGGGCGATGGCGTCGGCATCGTCGGACCAGGCAACGCGGACCGAGACATCGGCGGTGGGCGACATCAGCGGTAGGTCTCGGGGAGCTTCTGACCGATCTTCATCTTGGACTTCGGCAACCGCATGAACTTCATCTGCATCGCCCGCATCACGGCGTAGTAGGTGGTGCCCTTGACCGGTTCGCCGGGGAACCGGCGGCTCAGCTCGCGTCGCAGCTTGAAGCGCATCGTCACCATGTCGAGGATGACCAGCATGATGGTGCCCAGCAGGATCGTGTTGCCGACGTTGGCCAGGTAGGCGTTGCCCGAATAGTCGAGGACCATCGTCACGATGAGCAGCGGAATCATCAGTTCGATGAAGGAGAACCGCGAGTCGACGAAGTCGCGGATGAACCTGCGCACCGGCCCCTTGTCGCGTGCCGGCAGGAACCGCTCGTCACCCGACTTCATGGCCGCGCGCACGCTCTGGGTCGAGTCCGCACGTGCTGAACGCTGGGCCACCATCTGCTCGCGGCGGGTCCGGGGAACCTTCGCGCGGGCCTTGGCGGCTGCCTCTGCCTCCTTGCGGGAAGGAGTAGGGCGACCCTTGCTGCCCGGTCGGTCGACCACAGCAGTGGTCGGAGTGGCGTCTTGTGACTTGTTGCGACGGAACACGCGAGGCCTTTGAGGAGTGGTGACTGGAACCCTTACTCTACCGGCGCCTGTCTTTGGCTTTGGGTTTGGTCCTAGGGTGAACCCAGTAAGTCCCCGGTGACACCACACGAGAGGCGCGCATTTCACCATGAGTCTCATGAAGCGCTTGAGTCTGATTTTCCGTTCCAAGGCCAACTCGGCGCTCGACCGCGCCGAAGATCCACGTCAGACCCTTGACTACAGCTACCAGCGCCAGCTCGAGCTCTTGAGCAAGGTACGCCGAGGTGTTGCCGACGTTGCGACCAGCCGCAAGCGGGTCGAGCTCCAGATGAAGCAGCTCGAAGCCCAGTCGGCCAAGCTCCAGGGCCAGGCCGAGAAGGCCATTGCCGTTGACCGGGAGGATCTGGCCCGCGAGGCACTGACCCGCAAGTCGGGTCTGACGACGCAGATCCAGGACCTGCAGGGGCAGCACGCCAACCTCCAGGGCGAGGAGGAGAAGCTCGTCCTGGCGCAGCAGCGGCTGCAGACGAAGGTCGAGTCCTTCCGCACCCGCAAGGAGACGATCAAGGCCAACTACACCGCCGCCGAGGCGCAGACGCGCATCGGCGAGGCGATGTCGGGCATCGGCGAGGAGATGGGCGACGTCGGTCTCGCCATCCAGCGTGCCGAGGACAAGACGGCCCAGATGCAGGCCCGGGCAGGCGCCATCGACGATCTGATCGCCTCCGGCGCCCTCGACGACGCCTCCTCGATCAACGCCGGCGACGACATCGCGCGCGAGCTCGATGCACTGAGCTCCCACTCCGACGTCGAGGTGGAACTGGCTCGGCTCAAGGGCGGGAGCCAGCGCCCAGCGATCGAGCCCACCACTGATCCGGCCAGCCAGGGCAACATCTTGAGCAGCCCGGAGGACAACGCCGTCCAGCGCGAGATCAACGAGGGAGGCCAGGCATGATCGTCCGGATCCTCGGCGAGGGACAGTTCGACGTCGCCGACGCGTCGGTCGAGCGCCTCAACCAGCTCGATGCCGCCCTCGAGGCGACCATCGCGGCGAGCGATGAGGAGGGGTTCCGGGTGGCGCTCACGTCGCTTCTCTCCGGCGTCCGTGAACATGGTGCACCGCACGAGGCCGCCAGCCTCGATGAGTCCGACCTGATCCTGCCACCCGGCGATGCCACCCTCGACGAGGTACGACAGATGCTGGGCGACGACGGTCTGATCCCGGGCTGATCGCATCGTGGCGCACTCCCGCTTCATCAAGGACACCGGCCTGACCATCCGGATGACTACGGTGATGTTCCTCCTCGGGGGCCTCTTCGTGGCCCTGGTGGTGGCACTGATGTACACGTTCCAGAACTGGGCGCTGTTCATCGCCATCGCCGCGATCGGCCTCGCGTTCTACCAGTGGTGGTCCTCGGACACGGTGGCCATGCGGGCGATGCGCGCCCGCGAGGTGACGCCGCAGGAGGCACCCGAACTGCACGGCATGATCGACCGGCTCTGCGCCCTGGCCGACATGCCGAAGCCGCGGGTAGGCATCGCCGACATGGCGCTGCCCAACGCCTTCGCGACCGGTCGCTCACCCAACCGCTCGGTGGTCTGTGTCACGACCGGGATCTTGCAGATGCTCGACGCGGAGGAACTCGAAGCCGTGTTGGCCCACGAGTTGAGCCATGTCGCACACCGTGACGTGCTAGTGATGACCGTGGCCTCCTCGGCCGGCATCCTGGCTGGTCTGCTCACTCGAGGCGCCCAGTTCGGCGGCCTTACGCGCGGTCGGGGCAACAACAACGGCGGGCTGCCCGCCATGCTGGTGGCCATCGGGTTGAGCCTGGTGGTCTATGCCATCAGTTTCATCCTGCTGCGGCTGTTGTCGCGCTATCGCGAACTGTGCGCCGACCGGTCGGGTGCCTACCTCACCATGAAGCCGCAGGCACTCGCGTCGGCGCTGACCAAGATCTCCGGTCAGGCCGACGCGATCCCGCAGGGTGATCTGCGCGCCAACAGCGCGGTCAACTCCTTCTTCATCGTTCCGGCAGTGCGGGGAGTCTCGCTCAAGACCTTGACGGCCACGCACCCCTCGTTGGAACAGCGACTCGAGCAGCTCGCCCGGATCCAGGCCGAGCTCGGCCGACCGACGGGCTGAGGTATGGGCTTCTGGAACGCCATGACCGGACGGTCACGGACGGTGAAGAACGACCTCGATGCACTCTTCCTGATACCGAGCGCCGCCATCACCCTCCAGACCGCGGCCGGTTACCTTCCCACCGGCACCGGCTCGGTCTGCTACCGCGCGGCGCCGGGTGCGGCGTTCACCCAGACGCAGACCGACATCACCGACCTGCTGGATCAGGATCCGGCCGCGCCGCCCGTGCGGGTCTGTCAGGACGAGTTCGGCTTCACCTGGCTGGTCGTCGACGGAGACCCCGACGACATGGCCGGTCTCTGTACCGACCTGCACGCAGTGAACACCAGTCTGGAGGCACAAGGCTTCGCTTCCGGACTGCTGTGCTCGATGGTGACGTTCGCCGGGCATGGACAGAGCTTCGGGCTCGTCTACCTCTACAAGCGCGGCACCTTCTATGCGTTTGCCCCTACCGGTCCCCAGCGGCGCGACAACCTGACCGAGATCGCCGTGCGCGATCAGTTGGCGGCCGAGTTGCCGATGGAGAGTGACCTGCAGCGGTGGCTCGCACTGTGGAATGCTCCAGGACTGTGAGCAGCCACGACGATCTGGTCTCGTTCGCCGAACGAGCCGCACACGACCTCAACAATCCCGTCACGGCCATCTCGATGGCCCTGGAGATGGCCCTTGATGAGGTGCCGGCCGACGCCGGGGAGTTGAGCGACCTGTTGGCCCGGGTCCAGCGCAGCCTGGCCCGGCTTACGGCCATGATCGACACCCTGCCGAGCAGAGCCGAGGACTGGCCACTTTCGAGTGAGTAGCCAGCCCGGCTCAGTCGCGGTGTGACTTGCCCGGCAGATCGAGCATCCGTTGGAGCGCGACCAGTGCGTGGTGCGAGGTGTCCGGGTCGACCTTGATCTGGTTGACCACCTGGCCGGCGACGAGGGACTCCATCACCCACACGAAGTGCGGCAGGTCGATCCTGTTCATCGTCGAGCAATAGCAGACGTTGCGGTCGAGGAACACGATGTTCTTGTCTGGGTGGGCGTTCGCCAGCCGGTTGACCAGGTTGAGTTCGGTGCCGATGGCCCACGTGGTGCCAGGCTCTGCGGCCTCGATGGTCTTGATGATGAACTCGGTCGAACCGACCAGGTCGGCGCTGGTGACGACTTCGTGGGTGCACTCGGGGTGGACCAGGATGTTGATGCCCTCGTGCTTGGCCCGCAGTTCCTCGATCACGTCCGTGGTGAAGC
>JARICB010000073.1 GCA_029264225.1 Nocardioides sp.
GCGGTGCTGCTGTGCGAGGTGCTGTTCCACCTCGCGATGGCGCTGACGACGTCGGCGTACGTCGCCTACCCGCTGATGTTCTTCTTCGGGGCGTACGCCTTCGTGTGGGGGACGCTCTCCCAGGCGGTGCGGCAGCGAGCGGTGCCGACCGAGTTCCAGGGCCGGGTCGGCTCGGTCTACATGCTGTGCGTCATGGGAGGGATGCTGCTCGGCTCCCTGCTGGGCGGGCTGATCGCGCGCGAGTGGGGCGTGGTGGCGCCGTGGTGGTTCGCCTTCGTCGGCTCCGGCCTGACCCTGGCGCTGGTGTGGCGCGAGCTGGCCAAGATCGCCCACGCCGACGAGGCCGGCGCGAACGCGAACGCGAGCGGGAGGGGCGCCCGCCGGTTAGGCTGAGCCCGCTTCCCCCGGCGTCTGAGAAGATGCCGCGTTGTGACAAGTTGTTGACGGGTCCTCGACCGCGCCCCCGGGAGTAGCACGTTGTATCTCAAGAGCCTCACGCTGAAGGGCTTCAAGTCCTTTGCGTCGTCCACGACGCTCCAGCTCGAGCCGGGGATCACCTGCATCGTCGGGCCCAATGGTTCCGGCAAGTCCAACGTTGTTGACGCCCTCGCCTGGGTCATGGGCGAGCAGGGCGCCAAGTCGCTGCGCGGCGGCAAGATGGAAGACGTCATCTTCGCCGGCACGAGCGGACGTCCCCCACTGGGTCGCGCCGAAGTGCAGTTGACGATCGACAACAGCGACGGGGCGCTGCCGATCGAGTACGCCGAGGTCACGATCAGCCGCACGATGTTCCGCAACGGCGGCTCGGAGTACGCCATCAACTCCCAGTCGTGCCGGCTCCTCGACGTCCAGGAGTTGCTCTCCGACTCGGGCATCGGACGCGAGATGCACGTCATCGTCGGCCAGGGTCAGCTCGACACGATCCTGCACGCCACCCCGGAGGACCGACGCGGGTTCATCGAGGAGGCTGCTGGCGTCCTCAAGCACCGCAAGCGCAAGGAGAAGGCGCTACGCAAGCTCGACTCCACCGAGGGCAACCTGACCCGCCTCAGCGATCTGCTTACCGAGATCCGCCGTCAACTCAAACCCCTCGGTCGACAGGCGGAGGTGGCCCGCAGGGCCGCCGCAGTGCAGGCCGATGTCCGCGATGCCCGTGCCCGTCTGGTGGCCGACGACCTGGTTCGGGCCCAGCACGCGCTCAACCAGGAGTTGGCCGACGAGTCGGTGCTGGTCGAACGGCGCGCCGAGGTCGAGGCCGCGATGACGACGACCCGCGAGCAGGAGGCGGCACTGGAGGCCGCCCTGCGCACGGACCTGCCCGCCCTGGCCAAGGCCCAGGAGACGTGGTTTGCGCTCTCCGGGATCAAGGAGCGGTTACGCGGAACCCAGTCGCTGGCCGGCGAACGGCTGCGCCACGCGGCCGGTGCAGCCGAGTCGGACACGGTTGACTCGGGCCGTGATCCCGACGATCTCGAGGCGCAGGCTGCCCGGGTCCGCGAGCAGGAGAAGGAGTTCGGCACCCAGGTCGAGCAGCGGCGCGTCGCCCTGGAGGCGACGGTGACCGGTCGACGTACGGCCGAAGAGGCAGCCGCCGCGGAGGAACGCCGCATCGCTGGCCTGGTCCGGGCCGCCGCCGACCGCCGTGAGGGCCTGGCCCGACTGCACGGCCAGGTCAACGCCCTGAAGTCGCGCGCGGCCGCCGCCGATGACGAGATCGGCCGACTCCGGGCAGCACGCGAGGAGGCGCTGGAGCGCGCTGAGAAGGCACAGAAGGCCTTCACCGCGCTGGAGACCAGTGTGGCTGGGCTGGACGCCGGCGAGGAAGGCCTCGACGCGGAGCACGAGGCCGCCGTCGCCGCGCTCGACGAGGTCGACGAGCGACTCGCCCGGGCGCGGGAAGCGGCTCAACAGGCCGACCGGGAGCGGGTGGGCCTGATCGCTCGTCGTGACGCCCTCGAGCTCGGCCTCAACCGCAAGGACGGTGCAGGGGCGCTGCTCGCAGCCTCCGACTCGGTCTCGGGCCTGTTGGGGTCGGTCGCCGCACTGCTTGACGTGAAGTCCGGCTTCGAAGCGGCCGTGGCCGCGGCCCTCGGCTCGGCGGCCGACGCCGTGGTCATGACCGGCGCCGAGGCGGCTGTGGCCGCCATCGCCCACCTCAAGGATGACGATCTCGGTCGGGCGGGGTTGGTGCTCGGTGGCGGCCCCGCCGACGACGTGTCGTGGCCTGCCCTGCCGAGCCACGCCACCTACGCCGTCGACGTGGTCGAGGCACCTACCCAGATCATGGCGGCGGTGTCACGACTGCTGTTCAAGGTCGCGGTCGTCGAGGACCTCGACACGGCCCGGTCGCTCGTTGCCGACCTGCCCGACCTGGTGGCGGTGACCCGTGCGGGTGACCTGATCGGTGCCCACTTCGCAGCCGGCGGCTCGTCGAGCCAGCCGAGCCTGCTCGAGATCCAGGCCGCCGTCGATGAGGCTGCCGCACAGCTCCAGGAGGCGACGGCCACCACCGAACGCCTCGGCTTCGAGATCTCCCGCTTCGAGGCCGAACGGCACGACGCGCTCAAACGCACCGATGTCGCCCTCGCCAAGCTGCACGAGTCCGACGCGACCCTGGCAGCCGTTGCCGAGGAGCTGGGTCAGCACGGTTCGCAGGCACGCTCGGCCCGCGGGGAGACGGAGCGCCTCGAGCGCTCGATCGTCACCGCAGCCGAGGCCCGCGAGAAGGATCTTGCTGGTCTCGTCGATCTGGAGACCCGACTCGCCACGGCGCAGGATGCCCCCGACGAGGAGCCCGACGTGTCCGACCGGGACCGGTTGGTCGAGGCCGCCAGGGGCGCCCGGGCCGCCGAGATGGAGGCCCGGCTGGCGCTGCGGACAGCCGAGGAGCGGGCCCGGGCCCTGCATGGTCGCGCCGACTCCCTGGTGCGCGCCGCCCAGGCCGAGCGCGATTCCCGCGCTCGGGCAGCCGAACGTCGTGAGCGACTGATCCGCGAGGGTGCGGCTGCCGAGGCGGTCAGCGCGGCCGTCGGGGTGGTGCTCCAGCGGCTGGAGCGCTCAGTGATGTTGGCAGCGGACCAGCGGGCAGCGGTCGAGGAGTCGCGCCAGGTGCGAGAGCAGCAACTGCTTGCCGCGCGCACCACTCTGCGCGACCTGGGTCGCGAGCACGACGAACTGGTCAACTCCGTCCACCGAGACGAGATGGCCCGGACCCAGCAGCGGATGCGGATCGAGCAACTCCAGGAGCGGGCACTGGCAGAGCTGGGTCTGGAGCCCGACGGCCTGATCAACGACTATGGGCCCGAGACGCTGGTGCCCTACTTCGGTGAGGTCGCCGAGAACGAGGCCACCCCGGAGCCGGTTGCGTTCGTGCGCGAGGAGCAGGAGAAGCGGCTCAAGGCGGCCGAACGATCCCTTGCCATGCTCGGTCGGGTCAACCCGCTCGCGCTGGAGGAGTTCACCGCGATGGAGGAGCGCCACCAGTTCCTCAGCGAACAGCTCGAGGATCTACGGCGTACGCGCAAGGACCTGCTCGACATCGTGCGCGAGGTCGATGAACGGGTGGAACAGGTGTTCCGCGAGGCCTACGTCGACGTGGAGAAGGCGTTTGAATCGACCTTCACCCGGCTGTTCCCGGGCGGCGAAGGTCGCCTGGTACTGACTGACCCCGACAACATGCTGCTGACCGGCATCGAGGTCGAGGCACGCCCGGCCGGCAAGCGGGTCAAGCGGCTCTCGTTACTCTCGGGCGGCGAACGGTCCCTGGTCGCGGTCGCGTTCCTGGTGGCGCTCTTCAAGGCCCGCCCCTCGCCGTTCTACATCCTCGACGAGGTCGAGGCGGCCCTCGATGACACCAACCTCGGTCGGCTGCTGGAGATCTACGAGGAGCTGCGAGAGAACTCCCAGCTTCTGGTCATCACCCA
>JARICB010000055.1 GCA_029264225.1 Nocardioides sp.
GACGAGGTCGACGGCTGCATCGTGATCGGCCGCTCGGGGGTCGCGCTCAGATCGGTGGAGCGGGAGTAACGAATCCGGCTGCGGCGTCAGCCGCCTCGATCTCCTCGCGACTGATGCCGAGCAGATAGAGGATCGTGTCAAGGTAGGGCACGTTCACCGCTGCGTCGGCGGCGTCGCGCACCATCGCCTTGGCGTTGTAGGCGATGCCGAGACCGGCGGCATTGAGCATGTCGAGGTCGTTGGCCCCATCCCCGATGGCGATGGTCGCGGCCTCGGTGACCCCGATATCGGCGGCGAACTCACGCAGCGCCTGAGCTTTGCCGGCCCGGTCGACCACGTCGCCGATGACCCGGCCGGTGAGCACACCGTCGAGGATCTCGAGCTCGTTGGCGCGGGAGTAGTGGATGCCCAGATCCGCGGCGAGGCGGTCGGTGATCTGGCTGAAGCCGCCCGACACGATCGCGAACCGGTATCCCAGCCGACGCAGGATCCGCACCAGCGTCCGGGCACCCGGAGCGAGCGTGATGGCCTCGTAGACCTCGTCGAGGGCAGTTGCCGGGACCCCCTCGAGCAGGGCCACCCGTGAGCGCAGCGACTCCTCGAAGTCGAGTTCGCCCGCCATGGCCCGGGCCGTCACCTCGGCGACCTGCGGCTCGCAGCCGGCATAGGCGGCAAGCATCTCGATCACCTCACCCTGGATCAGCGTGGAGTCGACGTCCATCACGATCAGTCGCATCGAACGGCGCAACAGGTTGGCCGGCTGGACGGCGATGTCGATCCCCTGCCGGGCCGCCTCGGCGGCGAGGATCGGCCGCAGGATCTCCGGCTCGACGCCGGAGATCGCCAGGTCGATGGCCGTCACCGGGTAGCGAGCCATGCGTTCGATGCGGTCGATGTTGGCGCCGGCGTCGGCGATCCGGCCAGCGATGGCCGACATTGCGGAGGCCTTGAGCGGGGCGCCGATGACCGTGACGTGCGAACGGCCGATGCGGCGCGGTCGGTTGTCGCCCTGCCCGCGCTCGACCTCGACCTGCACGCCGAGCCGCTCGGCCGTCTCCGACACCGCCCGGCGCAGCTTCTTCCAGTCCCGCGGCGCAGTCACGAGCACGCCGAGCACGAGTCGGCGGCGCAACACGATCTGCTCGATGTCGAGCACCTCGACGCCGGCTGCGGCGAAGGTGGCGAAGATCGCGGAGGTGACACCGGGACGGTCCTTGCCCGTCAGGGTGATCAGCAGGGTGCGTGGGTGCTCGTCGTCCATGGTCATCTCACCGAAGAATCTAGCCGCACTCGAGGTAGGGCCTAGACCGGCGGCCAGACTTCGGGCGAGCAGGCGGCGACAACAGCCCGGCGGGCGGCCCGCTCGAGGGGCTGGATCGTGGCTCGGCGAGCGGAGATCTCGTAGGCCGACAGCGCCCCACCGTCATCGGCCAAGGCGAGCTCGGCGATGGCCCAGCCCTGGAGCCCGAGGGCGGCCAGGTCGACGCAGACGGCAGGAGTGCCGAGCGGCGAGACGAGCTCGGGCCGGTGGCGCAGGTTCATCAGTTCGTCGGCGACCTCCGGGCGCCAGCGAGCGACATCGAGGTCGGCGAGTGCCGTCGCGGCCTGGCTCAACGCACCGCGCATGGTCCGGTCGGCCTCACCTACGTCGGGGAGTTGCCGGCGCTGTGATGGGAACACCTGCCAGCGCACCACCTCGCCGACGACCTCGGGCACCACCGCCCATGGGCCCACGACCACGGCCTCGCCGGCCTCGATGGCCGCCTCGTTGAACAGGCGTGGACCACCCAGACCCAGCAGATCGCCCTCGACGGGCAGGGCCAGGCCGGCTCCATGGGCTCCACTGCGCCGCGTCTCGGCGAACAGTTCGAGCAGCGTCGTACCCCCTTGCGGGAGTCCGACGACGGTATGCGCCAGGTCGCCCTCGGTCACGGCGTCGAGGACGTGGTCACTCACCTCGGTGCCGCGCAACCATGCAGTCAGCCACCAGGCGAGGCGTGCGGACAGCGGGAGTTCGAGGGACACGGCTCAAGACGATACGTGGGGACGCATCGCGAGCGCCGGCAGATGGATATGGTGTGCGGCATGTCCGCCGTCATCGAATTCGCTGGCGTCACCGTACGTCGCGGCCGGGCAACGCTTCTGGAGGAGATCGACTGGACGGTCGAGGAGGACGAGCGGTGGGTCATCCTCGGACCCAACGGCGCAGGCAAGACCACCCTGCTCCAGCTCGCCGCCGCGCAGATCCATCCCACCTCGGGTGTCGCCGGGATCCTCGGCGAGGTGTTGGGCACGGTGGATGTCTTCGAGCTGCGCCCCCGGATCGGGCTGACCAGCGCCGTGGTCGCCGATCGCATTCCTCGCAGCGAGCTCGTCAAGGACGTCGTCGTGTCTGCGTCGTACGGAGTGCTGGGCCGGTGGCGCGAAGAGTACGACGACCTCGACCACGATCGGGCCGCCTCCCTGCTGACCGAGGTAGGCGCCATCCACTTGGCCGAGCGCACCTTCGGCACCCTGAGCGAGGGTGAGCGCAAGCGGGTGCAGATCGCACGTTCGTTGATGGCCGATCCGGAGATGTTGCTGCTCGATGAGCCCGCTGCCGGGCTCGACCTCGGCGGTCGCGAGGACCTGGTATCGACGTTGTCCGTGATCGCCCTGGACCCGGATTCACCCGCCACCGTGTTGGTGTCACACCACGTCGAGGAGATCCCACCGGGTTTCACCCACGCCATGTTGTTGCGGTCGGGCCGGATCGTGGCAGCCGGGCCGCTGGAGCGGGTCGTCACGGCCGAGAGACTCTCGGAGACCTTCGGGATGCCGATGCTGCTGACGCAGGAGGACGGTCGGTTCGCTGCCCGTCGTCGTACCCGCCACGCGCGGCACTGACGCAGCCTGGGCGTCGCCCGGTGCGCCATCCACGCTCGGGATAGGGTCTGGATATGGACTGGTTGCTGAAGCACGCGTGGGAGGCCTGGCTAGGGCTGGCCATCGTGCTGGGCGTCGCCGAGATGTTCAGCCTCGACCTGATCTTGATCATGCTCGCTGCCGGTGCCGTCGTGGGCATGGTGGCCGCGCTCCTCGATCTGCACGTCGCCATCCAGATCCTGGGTTTTGGCACGGCCTCCCTCGCGGCCATCTTCTTCGTTCGTCCCAGCTTCGCCAAGCGGCTGCACGGCGGTCCGAGCCTCGAGGTCGGCCACGGAAAGCTCGTTGGCCGCCAAGGCGTCGTTACCCAGGAAATCTCGGGGCTGTCGGCAGGGCGGATCAAACTGGCGGGGGAGTTCTGGACGGCCGAGCCCTATGACGACACTCTCAGCATCGCCTCCGGAGAGACAGTCGAGGTGCTGGCGATCCGCGGTGCCACCGCCGTCGTTCACCCGGTCGCGCGGCTGGAAATCTGAGCTCAGCTGCTCGGCCGCGATGTTCAGCTCTGCTCGTCAACGCAATCCACCAGCTCAGCCAGCTCAACCCGAGAGGACCCCATGGAAATCGTCCTGATCCTGTTGGCGCTCGTCGTGATCTTCGTGATCGTGGTGCTCACCAAGACGGTGCGCATCGTGCCCCAGGCACGCGCCGGCGTCGTCGAACGATTCGGCAAGTACAAGCAGACCCTGCCTGCCGGCCTGAACATCCTGATGCCATTCATCGACCGGGTGCGCTACCAGATCGACCTGCGCGAGCAGGTCGTGAGCTTCCCGCCGCAGCCCGTGATTACCGAGGACAACCTGGTGGTCTCTATCGACACCGTCATCTACTTCCAGGTG
>JARICB010000057.1 GCA_029264225.1 Nocardioides sp.
TGTCGATACCGATCCGGATGCGCCGGGTCGAAAGATCAGCCATGTCGACCATTTAAGCCGCCTGCGATGGGCCTTACGAGGTCAGATTCTGCCGACGGAAACCTCATTCTTAGGCAACTCGTGCCCAGGCGTCAGTGGGTCGTGGTCTCGAAGGCAGCAGCGATCTCCAGCAAGCGTCGGTCGGCACCGTGCGGGGCCACTAGCTGGACACCGATCGGCAAGCCGTCGGGTGTCGTGCCGGCGGGCACCGAGATGGCCGGGCAACCGGTCACGGTGATGAAGTAGGCCGAACGCATCCAGTCGAGGTAGGTCGCCATCGGCAAGCCGTTGATGTCGGCGGGATACTCCTGGTCGGCCGGGAACGGTGGCACCTGGGAGACCGGCAGCACGAGCACGTCGTACTGCTCGAAGAAGACTCGCATCGTCTCGGCGAGGGCCGTGCGCTGGGCATAGGCACGGGCCACGTCGGCGCCGGCCAGGTCTGCCCCGAGGCGGATGTTGTCGGCCAGCGACTGCTTGAAGGAGTCGGGGTGCTCGGCCAACAGGGGTCCGAACTTCGCCTGGAAGTGCCAGGCTCGCAGGGTGCGGAAGGTGTCGTCGGCCAGGCTCAGGTCCGGGTGGTCGCCGAAGACGCGAGCACCGGCGCGAGCCATGGCCGCGCCGGCCTGATCGACCACGGCCGCGACCCGATCATCGACCTCGAACGCGCCGCCGAGGTCGATGCTCAGCGCGACTCGGACCCCTTCGAGAGTCCCGGAGAGCGGGGCAGCGAACGAGGCCCCCGGATCTCCCAGAGCCAGCGGAGCACGGGCATCGGGACCGGATTGCACGGACAGCAGCAACGCCAGATCGCCCACGTTGCGGGCCATCGGTCCGGCTACCGAGGTCGACTCCCACTGGTTGGCCGTGGGCCACTCGGGAACCCGACCCAGCGAGGGCCGCAGGCCGACGACGCCACAGAAGGAGGCTGGGTTGCGCAACGAGCCGCCCATGTCGGAGCCATCTGCCAGCGGCACCATGCCTGCCGCCAGCGCGCACGCCGCTCCACCACTGGAGCCACCCGCGGAGAAGCGCGGATCGACGGGGTTCACGGTGGTGCCGAAGATCGTGTTGAAGGTGTGCGACCCGGCAGCGAACTCGGGCACGTTGGTCTTGGCGATCGGTACGACGCCCGCACGGCGTACGCGTTCCACCACCAGTTCGTCGCGTTCGGGCACGTTGTCGGCGTAGAGCGGGGAGCCGTAGGTGGTACGCCAGCCGGCGACGGCGTGGGTGTCCTTGAAGGCGAACGGCAGGCCGTGCAGGACTCCGACCTCGCGGCCAGCAGCCAGCGCTTCGTCGGCATCGGCAGCACCGGCACGGGCCCGGTCCTCATCGAGGGAGACAAGGGCGTTGAGCTCGGGGTTGCGCTCGGCGATCCGGGCCAGATGCAGGTCCATCAGCTCACGGGCGGAGATCTCCCGAGCAGCCACCGCAGCGACCTGCTGGCGCGCGGTGGAGTCGACAGTCAGGTCGCTCATCGACGTCGGCCCAGCAGCGCGCCGACCACGACTCCTGCCAGCACCAGGCCGGCACCGACGGCGATGCCCTTAAGGAAGTCTTCCGGCGAGCCGCCTGTGCCGCCTACCCTGACCGGGGCGGTGAAGACCTGGCCCGCGGCGGCCTGGACCGGGGCGCCGGGGCCTGCAGGGCTGGGGGCGCCGACAGGTTCCGCTGCACCCGCCAGGGCCTTGTCGACGTTGCCGAAGAACTCTCCCGCCATCTTGCGCGAGACCGAGGAGAGCATGCGCTGACCGACTCCGCCGACCATCCCGCCGACGATTGCGTCGGCTTCATAGGAGACCCGGGTCGTGCCGTCACCGACGTCTGCGAACGAGACCATGACGTCGGCACCGATAGTGCCGGGCGCTCCGGCTCCTTGGAGATTCATCCGCAAAGATTCGTGCGGCTCGAGGTCGTGGAGCCGGCAGGTCCCGGCGTAGGTCCCCTTGATCGCTGCCACGCCAGCGGTGACCGTCATGTCGTAGGAGTTCTCGCCGGTCGACTCCAACCGCTCGCAGCCCGGGATGGTGCGCACCAGCACTCCGGGGTCGAGGATCGCCAGCCAGACCTGCTCGACGGGGGCGTTCAGGACGTTGTCGCCGGTGAACTTCATGGGGTCTCCTCCTGGGAGCCGGTGGTGGCGTGCTGCAGACGGAGGTGGTGCAGCTCGGATGGTGAGATCGGCATTGCGGTGATGACGAACCCTTCGGCGTCCTCGATGGCCGAGGCGATGGCGGCGGAGCCCGGGATGACACCGGCCTCCCCCGCGCCCTTGATGCCGAGCGGGTTGAGGGGAGACGGGGTCTCGAGGTGGTCGATATCGATGGTCTCGGGGACCTCGGTGACGTAGGGCATCAGGAAGTCCATGAAGGAGGCGTTGAGCAGCTGCCCCGAGTCGTCGTACTCCATTCGCTCGTAGAGGGCACCGCCCACTCCCTGCGCGACCCCGCCGTGGATCTGACCCTCGACGATCATCGGGTTGATGACGTTGCCGCAGTCGTGGACCACGGCGTATTTGAGGATCCGGATCTCGGAGGTCTCCCGGTCGGTCTCCACGATCACGGCGTGCATGCCGGAGGCGAAGGTCGAGCGGGCCGGGGAGTAGAAGTCACGCCCCTCCAGGCCCGGTTCGTCGTCCTCGGCCACCGGCGGCTTGCCCGGGTCGCCGATCGAGAACTGGGTGGCTGCCTTGGACGCCTCGTCGAAGGCGTAGCGCAGCGGGTTGGACAGGACGGCCACGGTGCCCAGGTCGATGGAGCGATCCGTTCCACGCACGTGAACGGCGCCGTCCACGACCTCGAGGTCAGCCTCGTCCGCCTCCAGCGCCTCGGCAGCAATCCGGAGCGCCTTCTCCTTGGCCCGGAGTGCGGCCAGGTGGATGGCCGACCCACTCATCACCGCGGCACGAGATGCGAACGTTCCGACCGCGTAGGGCATCCTGCGGGTGTCGCCGGTGGTGATCTCGACGTCCTCGAACGGGACGCCGAGGGTGTCGGCAACGATCTGCGCGAACGACGTCTGGTGGCCCTGCCCCTGGGT
>JARICB010000119.1 GCA_029264225.1 Nocardioides sp.
CCGGTGCGACCGGGCCAGCCCTTCGAAACGACGGTCAGTGCCGTGCGCGCCTCGGGCAGCCAGGTGAACTGGCGTGGATCGAGGCCGGCGCCGGCCCGGGAGAACTTGGGATAGGCAATCACGTCGAGCCGGCGCGGGCTGGTGAGGTCGGTGACGTCGAAGAGCGCAGCCTGCGCGCCGCGGACGCGCCCTCGGCGACTGACGTCCTGGCCGACCCCGATCAGCCGTTGCTCGCCCAAGGGGTGCAGATATTCGCTGAACCCGGGGATCTTCAGCTTGCCCAATTGCGCGGGGGCTTCGGGGTCGCTCAGGTCGATGGCGTAGAGCGGGTCGACCTGCCGGAAGGTCACCACGATCGCGAGATCGTCGAACCACCGCACCGACTTGATGTCCTCGTCGACGCCGAGCTTGTCCACGCGACCGACTTCGCTCAGTGTGCCGTCGTCCTCACGCAGGGTGACGACCGAGTTGAAGTTGCCGGTCTGGGAGGTCTGACCGAGGGCGACACGCAGGGTGCCGTTGGCGTAGTCCATCGACCAGCGGTCTCGGATCTGTCCCTTGACGTCACCGGCCGCGACATAGGTGGTGTCGGTGCCATCGAGGGCGAAGGCGAACAGTTCGGTGTTGCCGTCCTGACCGCTGCCTTCGCACAGGCCCACGCAGTCCAGCACCGGCCCGCGCCACCAGCCGGTCGCAGAGTCGGCGGCAGCGAGGTAGAAGCGGTCGGGGGAGAAGTAGGACGTGGTCGCGCTCGTTGCCACGGCCGTAGTGACCGGCTCTGGGGCAGCGGGTCGGAAGGTGAGGATCGTGGTGGTTCCCAGCTGCGTGTCCATCGTCGGGATCGCCACGTCGGCGCACTCGACGATCGGCTCACCTCCGACACTGGGCATCCAGTCCGACAGTGTGGTCGCGCGCACCAGATCCCGGTTGTGCTCAAGGGTCTCCGGCTCGCTGTGTCGGCGGTTCGGGTAGCGGAAGTCGAGGTCGGGCAGCCCGGAGTCGAGCACCACGCGCACCACGTCGCCGTGCAGCCTCGCCGCAGTGATCGTTGCGTCGTAGTCGTTCTGCGTCACGATGGCCGGCGTCGTCGAATCACTCAGGTCGACCAGCACTACGCGGGTCCTGCTCGCGCCGTAGCGCGGCCCGATGCTGCCCAGCACCACGACCCGGTCGCCGGAGAGCAGGATCTCGGCGTCGTGCAGGTCGGGCAGGTCGAGCGAGGAGAGCTGCTTCGGCTCCTCTCCGGAGATGTCGTAGGCCTTCAGCACATTGCCCTGGATCCGGAACAGCCGGTCGCCGGAGACCTTCACCAGATCTGGCTCGTCGACGCCGCTCTCCTGGACGTTGGTGCCGGTCTGATTGTTCGTGGAACGAGCCGTTGTCGGGCTGGTGCCGCGGGCGCTCGGGCTGCTCTCCAGGCTGGTGGCGGCGCCGGGCATCACGTCGTACATGACGATCTCGTCGTTCCAACCGTAGGCGGTGACGGTGTCGAGACCCCGCTCGACGTAGGACTCAAGCAGAGCGTCGCAGTCACTGGGCAAGCGCAGTGCGGAGTTGGCCAGCTGGATCTGGTCGCCCACCGATAAGACCGGACCGGTGCGGGTCTCGTTGCGGCCGATCAGGTAGCCGGCCCCCGCAGCGAGGGCGAGAGCCACGGCGATGCTGGTCGAGGAGGCCACGACGGCTTTTGTGTTCACGCCCCTTCGGACGCGCCGACACGATTCTGGGTTCCTTTTGGCACGATGGGCGCCATGGCTGAGCGTGAGTTCGACATCGTCCTGTTCGGCGCCACCGGCTTCACCGGGCAGCTCACCGCCGAATATCTGGCCCGCCACGCGCCAGCCGACTTGCGGTGGGCCCTCGCCGGACGCAACCAGACCAAGCTGCAGGCAGTGCGCGATCGTCTTGGGCGGCCCGATCTCGAACTGCTGCACGCCGACTCCACGGACCCGAGCTCACTCTCCGACGTCGCGCTTCGGACCCGGGTCGTCATCACCACAGTCGGGCCCTACTTGGAGTACGGCGCCGCCCTGGTCGCCGCCTGCGCCGAGGCCGGGACCGACTACGTCGACCTGACCGGCGAGCCCGAGTTCGTCGACCAGATGTATCTGCAGCACCACGAGACGGCCGTGCGCACGGGCGCTCGCCTCGTGCACGCCTGCGGCTTCGACTCGATCCCGCACGACCTCGGTGCCTTCTTCACCGTCAAGCAGTTGCCCAGCGACGTACCGATCACGCTGCGGGGCGTCGTCCGCTCCGGCGGCACCGCCTCGGGTGGCACCATCCACTCCGCGGTCGGCCAGTTCGCCCGTGCGCGCCAGATGAAGCAGGCCTACGCCGCCCGCCGCCGCGCCGAGGGCAAGCCGACCGATGACCGCTCGTCGCGCACGGTCTCCGGGAAGCCGCACCGCGACCCCCTCCTCGGCTACTGGCTGCTTCCGCTGCCCACGATCGATCCGATCGTGGTGGCCCGCAGCGGGGCCGCGCTGTCGACGTACGGACCGAATTTCCGTTACTCCCACTACGCCGGCACCAAGACGCTGCGCTACGCCGCAGCTGGCGCGGTCGTCGTGAGCGCGCTGGCTGCCGCGTCGCAGCTCGCCCCGATCCGCAACTTCCTGCTCAGCAAAGTGGCGCAGGGCGAAGGCCCCGACACCGCGAAGCGGGAGAAGTCGTGGTTCACCGTCGACTTCGTCGGCGAGGGCGGTGGTCAGACGGTGCGTACCCGCGTCGCTGGCGGCGATCCGGGATACAGCGAGACGTCGATGATGCTCGCGGAGTCGGCGCTGTGCCTGGCCCTCGACACCAACCCGCCCACCGCTGGACAGGTCACCACCGTCCAGGCGATGGGCGAGAACCTGCTGGCGCGTCTCCAGGCCGGCGGTCTTCGCTTCGAGACGGTCTCCACCACCCGGACGGCTCCCTGACAGCTCAGCCCCGCACGCGCCGCGATGCCAGATACAAGGCTCCAGCACCTGCGAACAGCAGCGCACCGACCAGGGCTGCCCAACCGTCCCGACTCAGCGGGGTCTCCGCCGCTGCAACGGAGTCGACGGCTGCTCCGTCGGTCGCTTCCTCGACCGATCCGTTCGTGTCGTTATTCTCGCCGGTGCTCGGGAGCGTGGTGGCAGCGTCGGTCGGTGGTGTTGTCTGGTCCCCGACGACGAAGGAGATCTCGCCGGTGAGTGGATGGCCATCGCGCGAGACTGCCCGGTAGGCCAGCGTGTAGGCCCCGTTCGGGCCCGGGACCAGTGCCTGACGGACCACGGATCCCTCGACCACAGGACTCCCCGATGTCACCGAGGAGCCGTCAGGGCCGGTCACGACGACGTTGGCCGGAGTCATCATCTCCTCGCTGAACTCCAGTTGGATCTGCGCTGGCAGGATGTCGAGACGCTCCCCCCGGTGCGGTGATGAGTCCACCAGGGTGGCGTGGGCCCAGGCCGGGGGAGCAAGCAGGATGGCGAACATGAGCAGGACGAACGCGAGCGTCGTCCGTACCGGGGAACGCCCGCTCATTGGTCGAGCAGACGTTGGCCGACGAACTCACCGACGGGTGCACCGGGCGCGATGGCGTAGACCGCGGATCCGATCGTGGTGACCCATTCGTTGAGCCGGTCGAGCTCGGCCAACCGCTGCTGGATGGGGATGAACTGCTGCTCCACGTCGGCGGCGAATGCGATGAAGACCAAGCCCGAGTCCTCACCGGTAGGCCGCGACACATCCGGAACGGTGTAGTTGTAGACCCGTCGAAGAATGCGCTGACGCGGATCGGTGCTGTGCGCGCGAGCCATGTGACTGGCCGGGTCGATGACCGGGAGACCGAGTTGGTCGGTAGCCCCGAAGTCGGCCTGATCATGTTCGTTGACCCCGGTCAGTGGGGCGCCGTTGTCGAGCCGGCGGCCGATGGCGGCTTCGCGTCCGAGTCGATCCACCCGGTCCCACGACTCCATCCGTGCCCGGATCCGCCGGACCACCATGAACGTGCCACCGGCGAACCCGTCCCGCTCCGACCAGACGAGCCGGGAGAAGTCCGGGTCGGCGGGAGCCGGATTGATGGTTCCGTCCACCTGGCCCATGACATTGCGCGCGGTGGTGCCCTCGGGCTCGCTCCCGTGGGCGCGGCGGTAGCCGTCCTGGATCCAGCGCAGGCGGGCCAGGCCGGTCAGATCCTTGAGGATCATCCGGCGGGCGTGGGTCACGGTGAGTGGGTCGTCGGCACAGATCTGCACCACCAGGTCGGTCTGGCCCCAGGCAGGGTCGAGCCGGTCGGTGCGAAACGCGGGGAGCGGATCGAGTCGGGCTCCGGAGTTCGACAGCAGGTCAGCGGTGATGCTGGGCCCGAAGCCGAAGGTGACGCTCAGTCGCGCGGGCCTCGAGGCGAGCTCGGGTTCGGTGTCGGCCAGCGCGGGCAGGCCCCGGGAGAGTCGGGCCGCGTCATCGCTGACCAGACGCATCAGTCGAGTCAGACCCTCGGCTCCGACGGCGGGGAGCAGGTCGACACCGAGCAGGCTCAGGTGGGCCTGGGGAGGTGTGGTGATGCCGGCCTGATGTGCCCCGTGGAACTCCACGGTCGCGTTGCCTGTGGTCGGAGCGGAGGAGGTGGGGGTGGTGGCGTCGCCGGGGCGGCCGCTGGTGCTGGCAGTGGGCTCGGCGGGCAGCAGCGCTGCGCCGGCGCTCCAGCCGACGCCGGCGCCCCCGAGGGCGACGGCGCCGGTGCGGAGCAGTTGGCGGCGCCCCCAGCGAGGGGGCTCGTGGCTCATTCCATGCCGTCCGAGGTGTGCTCGTCGGTCTCCGGGTGGTCGGCGTGCATGCCCTCGTGCTGGTACTTCTCGTCGGCGCCGGTGAAGTTCTTGACGGTGGCCTTGACGTCGACGGTGCTGCCGTCCTGCATCGTCAGGGTCACGGCGATGACCTCACCGGGCTTGAGTGCTCGGTTGAGGCCCATCATCATCAGGTGATCGCCCCCCGGTGCCAGTTCGTGGTTCCCGCCAGCGGAGATCACGAATCCACCCTCCTTGGGCGACATGGCCATCGTGCCGTCGTCGCTCTCGAGCGTCTCGTGCAACTCCATGGTGGTGGCGATCTCGCTGGTCGCAGAGGTCACCGTGACGTCGGCGGTGCCGTGGTTGACCAGCGTGCCGAAGGTGGCCGTCATGCCGTTCTTGGCCGCCTTGACCCAGGGGTCGGTCATCGTCAGGGCGCTGGCCTGGTCGGAGGGGGCCGTGCTGGATGAGGGTGCCGGGTCGGTGCCCGAGGGGGTGGTCTCGTTGGGCTCAGAGCCACAGGAGGTGAGCAGGAGGCTGAGCAGGGTCGCCGTGAGGGCGACGCTGAGGGTGGAGATACGCAAGGTAGTGGTCCTTTTCGGGAGTCGTGCGCGCCGTCGAGGGGCGCGCGTAGGTCGGAGCGTCGGGCCG
>JARICB010000123.1 GCA_029264225.1 Nocardioides sp.
AAACTGAGTTTTTCTATAAGATGGTGGCGCCACTTGTCGCTGAGATGGGTGACGCGTATCCTGAATTAAAAGATAAGCAAACTGCGATTGAAAATGCCATTCAAAAAGAAGAAACGCAATTCGCCAAGACTTTAGCGCAAGGCCTACGTCTACTTGCTAGCGAGCTTGAAGGCTTGCAAGATGGCGACGTCCTCTCTGGTGCAGCAGCATTTAAGCTTTATGATACTTATGGCTTCCCGCTTGACTTAACAGCTGATATTACCCGTGAGCGCGGCATTGTCATCAACGAAGACGAGTTTGATGAACACATGCAAGCACAGCGAGAACGACCGCGGCCAGGGGCTCTGCCGACATCTGCTGACGCAGGGTTCCGGTGATCTCGGCCTCCTGCGCGCTCGTCAGCACCGCCTCCTGGCGGGTGCCGGAGGCCACGATGTCGATGGCCGGGAAGGTGGCCGCTTCGGCCAACTCTCGACGCAGCCGAAGCTCCATGTTGGCAGTGCCACCGAGCTCTTCGAGGAACACCTCATTGGTCGCCGAGCCGGTCTCATGCAGCGCCGTAGCAAGGATGGTGAGCGAGCCGCCACCCTCCACGTTGCGAGCCGCGCCGAAGAACTGCTTGGGCGGCAGCACCGCAGCAGCGTCGACGCCGCCGGCCAACGTGCGGCCGCTGGCCGGTAGCGCCACGTTGTAGGCCCGGCCCAGGCTGGTCAGCGAATCGAGCAGCACCACGACGTCGTGGCCCAGCTCGACCAGTCGCTTGGCCCGCTCCACTGCCAACTCGGCGAGCATCGTGTGGTCGGTGGCCGAGCGGTCGAAGGTCGAGGCGATGACCTCACCCTTCACGGCACGCTGGAAGTCGGTGACCTCCTCGGGCCTGGCATCAAGCAGCACCACCATCAGGTGGCATTCGGGGTTGTTCGTCGAGATCGATGACGCGACCGACTGCAGGATGGTGGTCCGGCCGGCCTTCGGCGGGGCGACGACCAAGCCGCGCTGTCCCTTCCCGAGGGGCGCGGCGATATCGATGACGCGACCGATCAGGTTGGCCGGGTCGGTCTCGAGTCGCAGCCGGTCCGTGGGGTGTACGGGAGTGAGCTGATCGAAGTCCACCCGCTCGCGGGCGGCCTCCGGGTCCGTGCTGTTGATGCTGTCGATGCGCACCATCGGGTTGAACTTCTCCTTGCGCTCACCCTCGCGCGGCTGACGCACCTGACCCACGACAGCGTCGCCGCGCCGCAGGCCGAACTTACGCACCATCGACAGTGACAGGTAGACGTCGTCGGTGCCGGGCAAGTAGCCGGAGGTGCGCACGAACGCGTAGTTGTCCAGGACGTCGAGAATGCCCGCAGCAGGGACGAGTACGTCATCCTCGAGGACGGTGGTGTCCGGTTCGCCACGACCCGCGGACGGGCGCATGCCCTGGCGGTCGCGGTCGCGGCCACGACGGCGCCGGTTACGGCGACTGCCACCCTCACCGTCGTCATCGTGGTCGAGGTCGGGGCTCTGCTGCGAGCCGCCCTGCGGGTTGCCCTGCTGGGCCGGCTGAGCTGCCTGCTCCTGCTGGCGCTGGCCACGCGAGTGGCCCTGTTGGTTCTCGTCCTGCTTGCCGCCCTGGTGGCGTTCGGAACGCTTCTCGGTCGAGTGCTCGCTCTCCGAGCGCGGGCTGTCGGAGCGCTGGGTCTCCGCGGGAGCGTCCGACTGCTTGGACCGCTGCTTCTCGTTCTGCTGCCTCTTGGGCTGCTTCTCTGGCTGCTGCTTCTCGGGCTGCTCCGAGGTGTCTTGCTGCGGCTGCGGGCGGCCATCGTCGGCCGTCACCTTCGTTGCGGCCTGAGAGGTGACTGCCCGACCACGCGTGCGCTGGCGGACGGTGACCTGCGGAGCATTCTTGACCGGCGTCTCCGAGGAGGGGGTCGTCGAGGTGGCGGAGGAATCGCCCGAGTCGGAGTTTGCGGTGCTGGCGGTGCTGGCGTCCGATCCTGCTGTGGCCGTCCTGGCTGTCCTGGCAGGGCGCCTCGGCGGCGGGGTCCTCGTCGTCGCCGCTGCCTTGCTGGCGGTCTCCGACGAAGCCGGTTGGGAGGTGGCATCTGTGGGGGCCGTGGTCTTGACGGGAGCGCTCGCACCCTGGGCAGCCTTGATGGCCTCGACCAACTGCGCCTTCTTCATCGAGCCGGCGCCAGCGATGCCCAGCCCGCCCGCCATCGACTTGAGGTCGGCGAGCAGCATCGAGCCGAGGCCGCCACCGCGCTTCTTGGCGCCAGTGGTGGAGGCAGCCGTTGAGGCATCGGTCTGGGTAGTTTCGGTCACGTGAGGTCCTTCCCACGTAGAGGCGCCAGCGGTCGTGTGACACGACGGCGCGTGGTCATCAGGGACATCTCCGGCGACCGGATACCCGGTCGAGAGGAGGAAGCTTCGCGCCGAAGAAGTGGAGTGGCACCCCGATGAGCAGACGAGCTGCTCGGGCAGGTACGCACGCCGGTCGACGCAGCTTGCGATGCTAGCACCGGATCAGCCGACGACCGCGCCAGCGCGCCCGACATCGAGCCGATGGCTGCGCCACCCCGCAGGGGTGCGGGAGTCCAGGTCGGCGTCGGGCGCAGCGACGAAGGCCAACACGCTGGGGCCAGCACCGCTGATCACCGCGGCGACCCCGTCGGTTCGCAGTGCATGCACCAACGCCAGCGACTCGGGCATCGCCGGCTCGCGCTGTTCTTGGTGCAGGTAGTCGCGGGTAGCGGCAAGCAGGTGCTCCGGCTGGCCGGAGAGCGCTGCCACCAGCAGGGCTGTGCGGCCACTGTTGGCCGCGGCATCGGCGTGCGGCACGAGCGCGGGCAGCAGCCCGCGAGCTACCGCGGTCGCCACCGGAGTAGGGGGCACGAAGACCACCGCCGAGATGCGGGGGTCGACCCCGACGCAGACGGCGTACCACTGCTCGTCCTCGCGGCCCGAGATCACGAACCCCCCGTAGAAGGCCGGCGCCACGTTGTCGGGATGACCCTCGAGGTCGGCGGCCAGCCGAAACAGCGCGTCGTCGTCGATCAACAGTTGCCCACCTGCGACCAGGGCCCGGGCGAGCACGACCCCGCCAACGATCGCCGCGGACGACGACCCCAGCCCCCGACTGTGAGGGATGACGTTGTGGCACTTCAACCGCAGACCCGGCGGCTGCACACCCATCGCGTCGAAGGCTGCGCGCATCGCCCGCACGACGAGATGCGACTCGTCAAGCGGCACGTCACCGGCACCCGCTCCGTCGACCTCGACGACCAGTCCGTCGCCGATCACCTCTGCCTCGAGCGAGTCTCGCATCGACAAGGCGAGTCCGAGCGAGTCGAAGCCAGGACCAAGGTTGGCCGAGGTGGCCGGTACCGTGACCCGCACTGGCCCGTCGACGAAGGTCGCCATGCTCAGATCAGACCGGCAGCAGCCGCCGCGGCGTCTACGTCTGCATCCACGACGGTGTCGACGATGTCGCTGAACGACTCGAGCGCGGTGGCAGTGTCCTTGAGGCCATGGCCGGTCACCGTGATGGCCACGGTCTTGCCGGCATAGCTCTCTCCCGCTGCCAGCTCGCTGAGCAGGCCAGCGATGCCGGCCGCCGAGGCCGGCTCGACGAAGACGCCGTCGTGCTTGGCCAACTCGACCTGGGCAGCGAGGATCTGCGGGTCGGACAGTGCCGCGAATCGTCCACCGGACTCCGACGCGGCCGCCACGGCCAACTGCCACGACGCCGGATTGCCGATCCGGATCGCGGTCGCCTTCGTCTCCGGGTCGGGGAACGGCACCCCCGTCACCAGCGGCGCCGCGCCGTCGGCCTGGAAGCCACGCATGACCGGACGGCGGGACGAGCGGCCCAGGGCGGCGTACTGCACGTAGCCCATCCAATAGGCCGAGATGTTGCCCGCGTTGCCGACGGGAAGCAGGTGGTAGTCGGGAGCATCACCAAGAAAGTCGCAGATCTCGAAGGCGGCCGTCTTCTGGCCCTGGAGCCGGGCCGGGTTGACCGAGTTGACCAGCGCCACCGGGTAGTTCGAGGCCAACTCCTTCGCCATCGTCAAACAGTGGTCGAAGTTGCCGCGCACCATGATGATCTGGGCGCCGTGCACGACGGCCTGAGCCATCTTGCCTGCGGCGATCTTGCCCTCGGGTACCAGCACCAGCGGTTTGAGCCCGGCCTTGGCTGCGTAGGCGGCCATCGAGGCCGACGTGTTGCCTGTGGAGGCACAGACCACGGCCTGCGCACCTTCGTACTTGGCAAGCGACATGGCGGTCGTCATCCCGCGGTCCTTGAAGGAACCCGTCGGGTTGTTGCCCTCGACCTTGAGCCAGACCTGGCCACCGGTGAGTGAGGAGAGCCACTCGGAGTGGACCAGCGGAGTGCCGCCCTCCCGCAGAGTCACCGCCTCCAGGTCGTCGGGGAGCAGGTCGATCAGGTCGCGGTACTCCTCGATCAGGCCACGCCACTGGCCGTTGGCCACCGTCGGCGAACTGCCGCTCATTCGTCTCCTCCTTCGACGCGCATCACCGAGGTGACAGCGCGCACGATGTCCATGTCACGCAACTGCTGCACGGTCGCGCTCAGCGCCGCGTCGCTCGCCGCGTGGCTGACCACTACCAGTTCGGCATCGGCTCCGCGACCTTCCTGACGCACGATCTGGATCGAGACGTCGTGGTCGGCGAATGTCATCGCCACGGCCGCCAGCACCCCCGAACGGTCGTCGACGTCAAGGGCCACGTGGTAGCGGGTGCGGGTCTCGCCCATGGGCAGCACGGCCCGGTCGGCGTAGGCGGACTCACCCATGCCACGGGTCCCGGCGAGCCGGTTGCGCGCCACCGTCACCAGGTCACCCAGGACAGCACTCGCCGTCGGTGCACCACCGGCCCCGGGGCCGTAGAACATCAGCTGCCCGGCCGCCTCGGATTCGACGAACACCGCGTTGTAGGCCCCTCGGACACTCGCCAGTGGGTGCGAGCGCGGGATCATCGCCGGGTGCACGCGAGCGGCGACCTTGCCGTCCCGGAGTTCACAGATGGAGAGCAGTTTGACGACCGAGTCCATCTCCCGCGCCGACTGCACGTCGGCAGCGGTCACCTCCGAGATGCCCTCGCGATAGACATCCGTGTCGGTGACCCGCGAGTGGAACGCCAGGCTGGCCAGGATCGCGGTCTTCGCAGCAGCGTCGAAGCCTTCGACGTCGGCGGTCGGGTCGGCCTCGGCGTAGCCGAGCTCCTGCGCCTCCTCGAGGGCCTCGGAGAAGCCCGCACCGGAGCTGTCCATCTTGTCCAGGATGAAGTTGGTGGTGCCGTTGACGATGCCCAGCACCCGGGTGACCTTGTCACCGGCCAGCGACTCACGCAGCGGCCGCACGATCGGGATCGCTCCCGCCACGGCCGCTTCGTAGTAGAGGTCGCGCTCGGCCTTGGCCGCGGCCTCGAACAGGGTCGGGCCGTCCTCGGCCAGCAACGCCTTGTTGGCGGTGACCACGCTGGCTCCGTTGGCCAGCGCCGAGAGGATCAACGAGCGGGCCGGCTCGATGCCGCCGATCACCTCGATCACGACGTCGACGTCAGCGCGAGCCACCAACCCGGCCGCGTCGGTAGTGAGCAGGTCCGGAGGCAGATCCACCTCCCGCGGTGCGTCGAGGCGGCGTACGGCCACACCCACCAGCTCGACCGGGGCGCCTACTCGAGCAGCCAGGTCGTCGGCCTGCTCCGTGAGTAGCCGCACCACCTGTGAGCCGACCGAGCCACAACCCAGCACTGCGGCCTTCAGTCGTCTTTTTTCCATCATGCACCCACGTCAGTAGCCAACAGGTCGTCTTCAGTCTCCCTGCGCAGCACGACGGAGATCTTCCCGTCCCGCACAGCGATCACCGGAGGTCGCAGCGCATGGTTGTAGTTGGACGCCATGGAACGGCAGTATGCGCCGGTTCCCGGCACGGCCACCATGTCACCCGGAGCAACGTCGGCGGGCAGGAACTCGTCCTTCACGACGATGTCACCGGCCTCGCAGTGCTTGCCCACGACCCGGGAAAGGGTCGCGGTCGCGCTCGAGGCGCGGTTGGCCAGCGTCGCGGAGTAGTCGGCGTCGTAGAGGGCGGTTCGGATGTTGTCGCTCATACCTCCGTCGACGCTGACGTAGAGCCGCTGCGCCCCACCGTCGAGCGCCACCTTCTTCACGGTTCCGACGGTGTAGACGGTGCACATGGCCGGGCCGACGATGGCGCGGCCGGGCTCGATGCTCAGCCGGGGCTCGGCAATGCCGAGGGAACGGCACTCGTGCTCGACGATCCTGGACAGCTCGGCCGCCAACTGATGGGGCGCTCTGGGATCGTCCTGGGTGGTGTAGGCGATGCCGAAGCCGCCGCCGAGGTCCATCTCCGGCATGTCCAGCCCGATCTCGTCCCGTACGCGGTGATGCAGGGCGAGCACCCGCCGGGCAGCCACCTCGAAACCCGAGGAGTCGAAGATCTGGCTGCCGATATGGCTGTGCAGACCGCGCAGTTCGAGGCCCGGGGCCTCGTGCACGCGTCGTACGGCGGCGAAGGCGTCACCGCTGGTGATCGAGAACCCGAACTTCTGGTCCTCATGGGCGGTCGCGATGTATTCGTGCGTGTGCGCCTCGACACCGGCGGTGACCCGAATCATTACCCTCGCCGTGCGGCCGAGCTCGGTGGTCAACTGCTCAAGGCGCTCGATCTCGTGGAGCGAGTCGACGATGATGCGTCCTACCCCGAGCTCGAGGGCCCGGACCAGTTCACCCTCGGTCTTGTTGTTGCCGTGGAAGCCCACGCGGGCCATGGGAAAGCCGGCCCGTTCGGCGACGGAGAGTTCCCCGCCGGAGCAGACGTCGAGGTGCAGTCCCTCCTCGTCGAGCCACCGCACGGTGGTCGTGGAGAGGAACGCCTTGCCGGCGTAGAAGACGTCGTAACCGACGAACGCGTCCTTGAAGGCGCGCGCCCGGGCACGGAAGTCGACTTCGTCGAGGACGTAGGCGGGGCTCCCTACCTGCTCGACCAGGTCGGGCAGCGAGAGTCCGCCGACGCTGAGCACACCGTCGGTCTTCTCCGCCGTGCTCGACCAGAGCAGCGCAACGATCTCGTTGGGGTCGCTCGGCTCACGCAGCCACGCTGGACCGCGCAGGGCGCCATCGGCATGCGCCCAACCGGACGGGTGTGAGGTGGGCACGCGTCACATCCGCTCGGGAGCGGAGACACCGAGCAGCGCCAAGCCGTTGGCCAGCACCCGGCGGGTGGCCGCGACGAGGAGCAACCGCGCCTGGTGCAGGTCACCCGGTTCCTCATCGCCCATGGGCAGCACCCGGCAGTTGTCGTAGAACCGGTGATAGGTCCCGGCGAGCTCTTCGAGGTAGCGCGCCACCCGGTGCGGTTCGCGCAGTTCTGCGGCACCCGCGACCACGCGGGGGAATTCGGCCAGCGCGCGCAGCAGTTCCCCCTCCTTCTCATGGCTCAGCAGGTCAGGGTGCGACTCGGGCGCCAGGCCCAGGTCGGCAGCGTTGCGCAGGATCGAGCTGACCCGGGCGTGGGCGTACTGCACGTAGAAGACCGGGTTGTCGCTGCTCGCCTTGGCCCACAGGTCCAGATCGATGTCGATGTTGGAGTCGCTGGAGTAGCGCGCCAACGCGTAGCGGCTGGCGTCCACGCCGATCGCTCCGACCAGGTCGTCGATGGTGACGACCGTGCCGGCCCGCTTGGACATCCGCACCGGCGCACCATCGCGCACCAGGTTGACCATCTGACCGATCAGGATCTCGAGGTTCTTGCCGGGTTCGTCACCGAACGCGGCACACATGGCATTCATCCGACCGACGTAGCCGTGGTGGTCTGCTCCCAGCATGATCAGGCAGCGGTCGAAGCCGCGCTCGCGCTTGTCGAGGTAGTAGGCCAGATCACCCGAGAGATAGGCAGCCTGACCGTTGGACCGCACGATGACCCTGTCCTTGTCATCGCCGTACTGCTCGGTCCTGAGCCACAGCGCGCCGTCGGCCTCATAGGTGTTGCCCAACTCGCCCAGCCGGTCGATCGCCTTCTGGACGGCGCCGCTCTTGTGCAGGTTGTCCTCGTGGAAGTAGACGTCGAAGTCGACACCGAAGGCATGCAACGACTGCTTGATCTCGCTGAACATCAACTCCACACCCACGGCGCGGAAGATCTCCTGCGCCTCGTCGTCGGTCAGGTCGAGGGCATCTGGCCGCTCGGCGAGGACGTTCTTCGCGATCTCCTCGATGTAGGCGCCGCCGTAGCCGTCCTCGGGCACCGGTCGATCCTGTGCCCAGGCCAGCAGCGAGGCGCTGAACCGGTCGAGCTGGGCGCCGTGGTCGTTGAAGTAGTACTCCCGGGTGACCTCCGCACCGGTAAGGCTGAAGATCCGCCCCAGGGCGTCGCCCACGGCCGCCCACCGGACGCCGCCCAGGTGCAGGGGGCCGGTCGGGTTGGCCGAGACGAATTCGAGGTTGATCTTCTCCCCGGCGAACGCGTCGGAGGCGCCGTAGCGCTCCCCCGCCGCCACGATGTCGGCCGCGACCTGGCCCTGGGCGCCCGCGTCGACGCTGATGTTGAGGAAGCCGGGACCGGCGATCTCCACAGCACTGATCGCGTCGTGCTCGGCCAGCTTCTTCGAGACCAGTTCGGCGAAGGCCCTCGGGTTGGTCCCCGCCTTCTTCGCAAGCTGGAGTGCAACGTTGGTGGCGTAGTCGCCGTGCCCCTTCTGGCGCGGTCGCTCCACCGTGACCTCGGTCGGTACGCCGTCGGGCAGCGTGATGGCGCCGTCGGCCACCAGGGCGGTCAGCGCATCGACAATGGTCAGGGAGAGTTGTTCGGGGGTCACGCGGGGCAGCCTATCGGCGCGACTGCCACCAATCCGAACCGGTTTCACTGTGCGCACTCGCGGGTTGTAGGGTCTGCTTCGCGCACGCCTCCGTAGCTCAGGGGATAGAGCACTGGTTTCCGGTACCAGGTGCCGCAGGTTCGAATCCTGCCGGGGGCACGCAGTGATGTCTACGGACATCGAGAACACCCGAACCCACCTACGTAGGTTCGGGTGTTCTTGTCTCTGCCCGACTCAGCAGCCGCGCAGGGTCGCATCCCTACGGGCGGCGTTGCCCAGCCGACGGGCCTGAGCGACGTTCGGGAAGACCACGCTCTGCCCGGCGGTGGAGCCGACCCGGCCGCCGATGACACAGGTAGTGATCTTGCTGGGCTCGACCTGGGCCACGGCCTGGGCCAACTCGAAGAGCTCCGCCGGTCCGACATTGGTCGACATGTTGCGCATCACCGTCATCACCCCCCGCTCGATGAAGCCGGGCCGGTCGGCCTGCGAGCGGATCCGGGCGTGGATGCCGCGCAGCGTGCGCTGTTGATTGGCAGAGCGGTCGAAGTCGCCACCGACGAGTTCCTTGCGGATGCGGGAGAACGCCATCGCGTCGTACCCGCCCAAGCGGATGCGGCCGGTCGGGAAACCCTCCTTCTTCAGGTAGGGGTCCTTGAACCGGCGCGGGTTGCGGACCTCGATGCCGCCGATGTCGTCGACCATGTTCTCGAAGAACGGGAACCTCGAGACCATGACGTAGTCCGGGCTGATGCCGATCAGGTTGCTCACCGCTCCGGCCATCGCCTGCGGACCGCCGAAGTAGAGCGCCGAGTTGATCTTCTGCATGCCGTGACCGGGGATCGCGACCCAGGAGTCGCGCGGTATGCCGATCGCGGTGGCCGCGTCCGTGCGGGTATTGATGCCGATCAACTGGAGCGCGTCACCGCGGCTGCGGTTCATGGCTTCGCCCGGCCGGGCGTCGGAACCGACCGCCAGGATCCAGATGACGTCCGGACCGACCGAGACGCCAGCGACCCGCTTGACCCGGACCAGTTCGACGTTGTCGGGCTGCACGGCCGAGTCCGGTACGACGAGGGCTGCGGCCGCCAGCACCAGGACGAGCAGCCCGGTTCGCGCCGTCCGGAGAAGACGACCGCGGATCACCCCAGCCATCACAACCACCCCTTGGAGACGTCGTAGCCGAAGACCTGCCAGTCACCGGATCGTTTGGTCAGGAACAGCCGTCCGCGCACCTGGAGCCGCCCGTTGCGGGCGCCCCTCGTCCGCATGCGCAGGTCGAAGCGAGCAGTGACCGACCTGGCGTGCCGGTCGACGGCAAGCAGGTCAAGACGCACCTTGCGCATCAATGGCGTGACGATCTCGCCGTCG
>JARICB010000147.1 GCA_029264225.1 Nocardioides sp.
TGGTGAGTCCGTAGTGCACCATGTCGCCGGGGATGTTCACGCCTGACTCGCTGCCGATGAAGATGATCCGCCCCCACCCATTGGCGAGCATGGCGCCGAGAACATGCCGCGACAGCCGGACCCCGCTCATGACGTTGACGTCGAAGTAGCGCTGCCACTCCTCCTCCGAGATCTCCTCGAACGCAGCGAGGTCGAAGAGACCGACGTTGTTCACCAGGATGTCGACGGCGCCCAGCGAGGCCAGCAGCCGCTGCACCTGCTCCGCGTCCTCGAAGTCGGCGACGATTCCCGACACGGCCGCGCCGGGGACCTCGACGCGCAGTTGCTGTACCGCTTCCTGGAGTTTGCTGTCGCTGCGTCCGTTGATCACGACCGTCACACCCTCGACGAGCAGGGCCCGCGCGATCGCGTATCCGATGCCTTGTGTCGAGCCACTGATGAAAGCCCGCTTGCCGTTCAGTTGCAGATCCATGACGCCTCGCCGTTTCGTTCCAGATGGTGCCGCACGGAGCGGCCTTGACTTTCCTAGTCAAGTGAAACGTACGGTCGATAACTTTCTCAGTCAAGTCAAACGGAGGTAGGCTCCGACCATGTCAGAACTCAGCGATGATGACCTGTTGACATGGTCGGCTCTGGCCACCGTCATGGAGTGGCTACCGACTGCCCTCGACGCCCAACTGCAACGAGACGCGGAGCTCACACACTTCGAGTACGGCGCCCTCTTCGCACTCTCGGCCGCCGAGGATCGCACGCTGCGGATGAGCACGCTGGCGGGCTACTCCAACAGTTCGCTGTCGCGACTCTCCCGTGCGGTGGCACGATTCGAAACCAAGGGGTGGGTCCGACGCGCACCCGACCCCGCCGACGGCCGCTACACACTCGCAACGTTGACTACCTGCGGTCAGCAGCAGGTCGACCGGGCCACCCCGGGCCATGTCGAACTCGTCAACCGACTGGTCTTCGACTCCCTTACCCAGACCCAGACGCGACAGTTGCGCGAGATCAGTCGGCGCATCATGACAGCGATACGTGACGCGGAAGGGTGGCAGCCCTCGTCGAGGTAGCCAGTCCCAGCGCGACCCTTGCCAGAGGGCGGGAGCACGAGGCTGGCTGCCTCAAGAGCAGTCAGCAGCTCTCACTCATGACCCTCGTGCACGAAGCTGACGGCGTGGCTTCCAGCATGATCAGCCTCGGGCCACGTCCGGGCGCAGGTGGCAGCAGGGACGGTCAGCCCTGCCCGTCGAACCAGTCCCACCGCCCGGGCTCGATCGAACGGAAGCCGGTGTCGAGCAGCACCTCGTCAGCCGCACCGAGCGGCTCGCGATCGAGCTGGCCGAGCGGAGTGCCGCCACTCCCCCGACGGTAGGTCACCGACAGGTGCAGCCCTCGCTTCGGCAACGGTGCGGGGGCGCCCTCGAGGTCGACGCGCAGGCTGGTGAACGTCCAACTGCCGACGACGTCCGGAGACTCCGCGACCCGCCGCAGACGGTGCTGGTGCTCCCACTCGTACCAGCCGGCCGACCCGGCCGAATGTGGCTCGGCCAGCCGTACGAGCCGCAGACTGACCTCGGCTGCCGGGTAGTGCGGCAGTGCGGCGGCCGTGATCGGCTCGGATGCTGCGACGTACCCCCGAAGGGGCTCGAAGAACCCCACCAGGGGACGGTCGGTCCACTGCAGGTCGGGCCGACGCCCTTCCTCGAGCGTGGAGTTACCCAGACGCAACCACTCCTTGACCGATGACTCGATCGGTTCGCGGAACCAATACATGGCGAAGTAGTCCACTCCCGCGAGCTGCGAACTCTCAGGTGTCCGGTCGCCCGAGCGCAGGTCCGGCGGCCGGACCCAACGCTGCCCGTGCTGCACACCGTCGAGGGCTTGGTTCTGCGGGAGGTGGTCGAGCTGATGCCAGGCGTTGTACGCCGCATGCAGTCTCGGGTCCCGCATGCGCGGCAGCGCGACGAAGACGCGACTCACAGCGCACCCAGGATCTCGTCGGTGTGCTCGCCGTGCCGAGGCATCCGGCGCGCCACCCGGCCCGGCGTGCGCGAGAGCCGGGGTGTCGGGGCCGGTTGCAGCAGGCCCTCGACGGCGACGAAGGCGTCCCGCGCGAGGAACTGCCGGTGCTCGGGCACCTCAGCCATGGTCAGGACCGGCGCCACGCAGGCGTCGACGCCGGCGAACCGCTCACTCCAATGCGCCAGGTCGTGAGCCAGGAACCGCGCGGCGAAGATCCGGTGCAGCTCGGGCCAACAGTCGCGATCGGTGCGCGGAGGCAGCGTCTCGGGGTCCAATCCCAAGGTGCGCACCAGCGCATCGTAGAACTGCGGTTCGATCGCGCCTACCGACATGTGACGGCCGTCGCCTGTCGGGTAGACGGTGTAGTAAGGCGCGCCCGTGTCGAGCTCATTGGTGCCGCGGGGACCCGACCAGTCTCCACGGCGCATCAGTTCGCGCACCACCAGCGACAGCAGGGAGGTGCCCTCGGCCATCGAGGCGTCGACGACCTGGCCCGCGCCCGAGCGTTCTCTCTCCATCAGGGCGCAGAGCACCCCGTAGACGAAGACCAGGCCCCCGCCCGCGAAGTCCGCGAGATACATCGGGGGCGGGACCGGCCCCGACGGCGCAGTGCCGATGGTGTCCAGCAGCCCCGTCATCGCCAGGATGTTGATGTCGTGGCACGCACCTGCCTTCTCCGGCCCGGTCTGTCCCCAGCCACTCATCCGCCCGACCACGAGCCGGGGGTGTTCGCGCACGAGCCGCTCCGGGTCGAGCCCGAGCCGCTCCATCACACCGGGGCGGAAGCCCTCCAGGACGACGTCCGCCGACTCGATCAGGCGCTCCGCGTGGTCGCGGTCGATCGGATCCTTGAGGTCAAGCAGCACCGCTCGACGACCCCGGTTGATCGGGTTGCGGGCCGCCCTGTGGCGGGCCTCCTCGCTGGCCAGCGGGGAGTCGATCCGGACGACGTCGGCGCCCATGTCCGCCAGCAGCATCGCCGCGAACGGCGCCGGCCCCATGCCGGCGAACTCGATCACCCGGATCCCCGCCAATGGGCCGGGGACACCCACACTCTCGGCGCTCATACTCGCGACCTCCAGTCCGTTTCGATGGTGCGTGGGGTGATGCCCTCATCGCGCAGCTGGTGCTTGAGGACCCGCCCGACCGCGTTGCGCGGCAGGGCTGGGCGGAACTCGATATGGCTGGGCACGGCGAACCGTGGCACCCGGGGGTGCAGCCAGTCGAAGAGCTCCAACTCGGTCAGCGACGACCCAGCACGCAGGACGGCCGTGACCTTGACGTCGTCCTCGCTCAGCGGAGACGGAACGGCATGCACCGCTACCTCGACGAGGTCGGGATGTTGGAGGACCACACCCTCGATCTCGGTGCTGGAGATATTCTCCCCGCCCCGTCGCATGCTGTCCTTCTTGCGGTCGACGAAGTAGAGGTGGCCGTCCTCGAGCCGGCCGAGGTCGCCGGTGTGGAACCACAGTCCCCGATAGGTCTCGAGGGTGCGTTCGGGCTGGCGCCAATAGCCGTCGAACATGATCCCGGGCTGACGCGGCCGGCACACCACCTCGCCGCTCTCCCCCGCCGGGACGTGGTAGCCCTGTTCGTCGACGATGGCAACCTCGAAGTCGGGATTGGGCTGGCCGGCTGAGCCAGGTCGGAAGGCGCCTTCGACGCTGCTCGCGATCAGCGAGGCCTCGGTCATCCCGTAGGCGCTCGACCCGACCCGCTCCACGCCGAACCGTCGGGTCCAGCCGTCCGCCAGCTCGACCGTGACCGGCACACCACTGACGGCGCGCAGTTGCCCGAAGCCCTGGGTGGTCCACTCGGTGTCCTCGGCCTTCAACACCAGAGGCAGCATGGAACCCATCAGGGCCGCGACCTGGGCGCCCGAGGTGACGACGTCCTCCCAGAATCTGGACACCGAGAACCGTCGGGAGAGGCTGATCTCCGCGTCCAGGTGCAGGGAGCCGATGAGGTGCCCGATCGCCGCCAGGTGGAACATCGGCATGGCGGTCCACAACCCCTCGCCCGGCTGCCGCTCCAGGTTCTCTCGCATGTGTTTGGCGAGGTTCGCGAGGTAGGAGTGGCTGACCACGCAGGCCTTGGACTGCCCTGTGGTCCCCGACGTGTAGACCAGGTGACTGGTCTCGAACCGGTCCTGTCGCACCGGAATCGGCCTCGGATCAAGACCAGCGAACGACGACTCGAAGGGCCGCACGGCGCCGGCGCTCGGCAGCTCGGCTTCGCCGATGATGAGTACGTCGAGGGGATGCTCGAGACCACGAAGGCTCTCCTCGACGACGTCGGCGAACTCCTCCTCGATCACCACCAGCGAGAGGTCGCTGTCGCGAATCTGGTGGTCGAGCACTGCTCCCCGCACGCCGGTGTTGAACGGCACCAGCACCCGGCCGGTGAAGGTGCAGGCCCACCACAGCAGGAGCGCGGGGCGCCCGTTGCGGGCCATCAGGCCCACTCGCGCGTTCTTCGGCACATGGGCGTCGAGCCAGGCGCCGAGTCGACTGGCGTCCTCGGCCAACTCGCGCACCGTGTGCGGCTGGCGATCGAAGCGGAAGGTAAGCCCGCCGCCGGCCTCGAGCTGACGCGTAAGGCTCTCCAGGAACGTGGCTGCGGGGGTCGGACTGGACGTCTGCGACAGGGTCACTTGAGCTCGATCCCGCGGAACTCGGTGTACTGGCCACCGTTGTGCCACTCCAGGCCCTCGACGCCCTCGCCGGTCAGCACCGCCCAGTCGTGGTAGAAGAGGTTGATGAAGAGCGCGTTGTCCGCGACGTACTGCGTCAGCTCGTCGAAGGCGGCCTCGCGCGCGTCACCCTCCAGCGGCTCGTTGACCTTCGCAACCAGCTTGTCGAGCTCAGGCGTCGACGTGCCGCCGGGGTTCTGGTAACCCTTCTCGGAGAAGAGTTGGGTCGCGGCCACCTCCGAGGACAGGGTCCCGTAGGGCAGGATGCCGCAGTCGGCCGACTTCTCGGTCAGGATCGCGGTGCTGGGGACGTCGACGAGCTCGATCTGCATGTCGATGCCGACCTCCTTGAAGTTGTCCTGCACCAGTTCTGCGAACTGACTCACGAAACCTCCGGCGCCGGCCACGACACAGGTGAACGAAAGCTCGTCAGCAAGGCCCGCCTCGGCAAGAAGTTCCTTGGCCTTGGTCGGGTTGTAGTCGTAGACGACCGGACCGATGCCCTCGTTGAACTCGTCCGACTCCTGTCGGAAGGGCTGCTGGTTGTGCTCCGCCTGCCCCTCCAGCAGGGTCTTGATCAGGCCATCGCGGTTGATCGCATGGCTCATCGCCTTGCGGACGACCACGTTGTCGAACGGGGCACGGGAGCGGTTGAGCAGCAGGTGGAAGTAGCCGGGGGCGACCTGCGGCTCGAAGTCGATGCCGAGGCGCTCGGCCTTGGCCAAGGCGGCCGTGTGAGCGAACGTGGCGTCGAGTTGGCCCGTCTGGAGGGCGTCAACACGCCGCTCCTGGTCGGGTTGGAAGAGCACCTGGATCTTCTTCGGGCCGATGGCGTCCTGATCCCAGTAGCCGTCGTAGGCCTCGAAGGTCGCTTGGCTGTCGGCGGTGTAGGAAGCGAGTTCGTACATGCCGGCACCGACGGGGTGCTTGTTCAGATCGGTGTCGAAGGCCGCCGGCGAGATCATGATGCCGGGCTGCTCGCTCATCAGGGTCGGGAGTGCGGCCATCGGCTCCGAGAGGTGGAAGACAACCGAGAGCGGCCCGGTCACCTCGACCTCCTTGATGGAGGCCAGGGTCGCCGCGTGCGGACCGGCGCCGTCGTCGATCGACTGCGCACGCTCGATGTTGGCCTTCACGGCCTCGGCATCCAGTGCCGTGTCGTCGTGGAACGTCACCAGGTCGCGGATCTCCATGGCGAAGGTCAGGTCGTCGGTGAACTCCCACTTCGTCGCCAGGCCGGGCACCAGCGACCCGTCGGGGCTCTGGTGCACGAGGCGGTCATAGACAGGGAAGAGCACGAGGTTGGAGTCGACGCGACCGTCGCGGTGCGGATCGAAGGACGGGATGACGCCACCCCAGTTGCCGAAGACGAAGGTGTCGTCGGCACTGCTCTTGCCGCCACCCTTGTCGGAGGTCGCGCAGCCGGCGAAGGCGAGCGATCCGGCGATCGCGAAGGCGGCGAGGGTGGCGGTGGTGCTGCGGCGGATGCCTTGAAACCTCTTCATGATGTCTCTCTTTCGAGGTCGTCGGTGAGCCGGTTCCGGGCAGGCTCTCGCCCGGCCACGACCGGGCCGACTGGTGGATGCGTTGGGTGTGATGGATGGGACGTACGGAACTGGGACTGGCTTGCTCGGCCACGCGGGTGGGCGGCCTGGGGGTCAGGCGCTGTGCACCCGAAGCACCTCGTCTGGGTCGGCACGATCGGTGCGGAACTGGTTGGCAGGGTGCGCCGGGTCGGGGTACCCCAGGGCGATACACCCGACGACCCGCTGCCTCGGCGCGATGTCGAGGACCTCTCGAAGCAGATCGGAGTGACGGGCTGGCGCCGCCTGAGCGATGGCGGCGACACCGAGCGCCTCCGCCGTCCACAGCACGGTTGCCAGGTAGGCGCCCACGTCCACGAGGGCGTAGGCACCGAGATCCTCGGCCACCGAGATCACCGCAACGTGGGGTGCTCCGAAGAACTCGAAGATGCGCCGCATCTGCTCGACCCGACCGGCCATGTCCTCTCGCGGGACACCGGTGGCCCGGTATAGCAGGGCGCCGGCCGCCTGTCGTCGCTCCTGATGGACGTCGAGATAGTCCATCGGGGGTTCGATGTCCCACACCGGGGAGCGGGAGCCGTAGGCCGCGTCGAGCGACTTCGCCAGCCGCAGGCGCGCCTGGCCCGAGGCCAGTGCCACGGACCAGGGCTGGGCGTTGCACCACGACGCACTCCGCTGGGCGAGCGTGAACACCTCGAGGAGCACCTCATCGGGCAGTTCGTCATGGGTGAAACCACGACAGCTCTTTCGCCCGCCGACGATGCGGCGCCAGCCGTCGGCGACCTCGGGCATCACATGCGTCATCGGTCGCTCCCGTCGGGAGCCGTGCCGCGACCGTCGTGATGGCACGACGAGGTGTGCGCGTCTCCGTGGAGCACTGGCTCGGGCAGCACCTGGATGCACACCTCGGTCGCCAGCGCGCACCGCTGCGCGAAGGCGCAGCCGGTGGGCAGGAACGTCGGGTCGGGTGGGTCTCCCGGCAAGGGGCGCCAGTCCGTACGCCGTGCCTGACGCACGTCGGGGCGAGCGTCGAGCAACGCCCGCGTGTAGGGGTGCCGCGGGTCGGCGAAGACCTCTGCCGTGGGTCCCGATTCGACGATCCGCCCCAGGTACATGATCGCGACTCGGTGTGCGATCTGTTCGACCACACCGAGATCATGGGTGATGAACAGGTAGGCAAGGCCCAGTTGCTCCTGCAGGGACTGGAACAGGTTGAGCACCTGGTTGCGGATCGAGACGTCGAGCGCGCTGACCGCTTCGTCCGCGACGACGAGTGCAGGGTTGGTCGCGATCGCGCGGGCGATCGCGATCCGCTGCCGCTGACCGCCGCTGAACTCCCCGGGGAAGCGATGTACATGGGCTCTGGCGACACCACAGAGCTCGAGAACCTCCATGGCCCGCTCCCGGCGACCTGCGGCATTCAGGCCGCCGTGCACCTTCAGCGGTTCCTCGACGATCCGCTGCACGGTCATCGACGGGTCGAGTGAGCCGTAGGGATCTTGAAACACCATCTGGGCGTGCCGACGCATCTGCCGTAGTTCTCGCGGACGCATCGTGCCGAGCGTCTGGCCGAGCAGCTCGACCTCACCGCCGGCGGGGCGGATCAGGTGCAGCACCGCCCTGGCCGTCGTCGACTTGCCCGAGCCGGATTCGCCGACCAAGGCCAGTGTCTCGCCTCGGGCGAGGGTGAGGTCGACCCCGTTGACGGCGCGGACGGGCGTCTTCCGCCCGAACGTGACATGGAGGTCGCGCACCGCAATGACCTGATCAGCCATGGGATACCACTCCTTGCAGGTGCAGGTCGTCGATGCGGACACAGCGGCTGTGGCCGGATGGGCCGACCGCGCGGAGACCCGGCTCTACCCGACAGACTGGGGCCGCATAGGGACAGCGGTCGGCGAACCGGCAGCCGTCCACCGCGCCGGGGTCCGCAGGCGGAGCGCCCGGGATGACGTACAACGGCCCACCATCGATGCCACGCGGCTGGCTCGCCTGCAGCAACCCCTCGGTGTAGGGGTGGCCGGGCGATCGCAGGAGCTGGTTGGCGGGCCCGGCGTCGACGATCTGACCGGCGTACATCACCGCGATGTCGTCGGCGACCTCCCTGATCACGCCGAGGTCATGGCTGACGAAGACGACGGCCATGTCGAGTTCGGCCTGCAACTGTTTGAAGAGTTCGAGAACCTGCGCTTGAACAGTGACGTCCAGCGCGGTCGTCGGCTCGTCGGCCAGCAGCACCTTGGGGCGCCCGACCACTGCCATGGCGATCATGGCGCGCTGGCTCATCCCCCCGGACAGCTGGAACGGATACGCCCGAGCGCGCAGATCCGGCCTCGGGATCCCGACCGACGCCAATGCCTCGACACTCCGCTTCTCCGCGTCGGTCTTCGACAGGCCGTGGTGGCGGCGCAGCCGAGCCGAGAGCTGGTCACCGATGGTGAACGCCGGGTTGAGGCTCGACATGGGCTCCTGGAACACCACCCCGATGTCGGTGCCACGAACGCGCTCGAGCGCGCGTCCCGACAACGCGGTGACATCGGTGTCGCCGATGGTGATGGTCCCGGACAGCGGTTGCACGCCGCCGGGGAGCAGTGCCGGTACCGCCATGCACGTCAGGCTCTTGCCCGATCCGCTCTCGCCCACGAGGCCGAGGGTGCGGCCGGGCTCGACCCGGAAGCTGACACCCTCCACGAGACGTCGGGTAGCTGTGCCGATGCTGAGGTCACGGACCTCGAGCGCGGACGGGGTGCGTGCGTCGAGGCTCACGACTCATTCCTCCGGTCCCGACGGGCGAAGGCGTTACGCAGGCCGTCACCTACGAGGTTGATGGACAACACGGTCAGCATGAGTGCCAGACCGGGCCAGATCATGAGCAGCGGCTGCCGCTCCATGTAGCGCACCGACGAGCTGAGCATCGAACCCCAACTCGCGGACGGCGGCTGGGCGCCAAGGCCCAGGAAGCTCAAGCTGGCCTCGGCGAGCATCGCGAATCCGCACATCAGCGAGATCTGCACCAACAGGGGTGGCAGCACGTTGGGCAGCACGTGGCGCACGACGATCGACCACGAACTGCACCCGATGCTGCTCGAGGCCTCCAGGTAGGTCTCCCCTCGGATCGAGAGGACCGCGCTGCGGGCTACCCGGATCAGTCGCGGGATGTAGACCACGCCGATCGCGATCATGGCGTTGACCAGGCTGGGGCCGAGGACGCCGACCACGCCGATCGCGAGGATCAGGTAGGGGAAGCCCATGAGCGAGTCGGCGACCAGCACGACGAGCCTGTCGACCCAGCCGCCGAAGTAGCCACCAGCGATGCCGATCGGGACACCGATAACGACGGCGATACCGACGGCCACGACCGCGGCCCCCAGGGAGAGTCGGGCGGCATACATCAGGCGGGACAGCACGTCTCGGCCGAGTTGGTCGGTGCCGAGCCAGTACGTGCTGGTCGGACCCTCCAGGGCCCGCTCGATGTTCTGGACGTTGGGTGCGTGTGGGGCCATCCACGTCGCGGTGAGCGCGACAACGACCAGCACCAGGAGGAAGCAGGCAGCCACGACCGCGGTCCGGTCCGCTCTGAACTGTTCGAGCACGCGTCGCATCGGACCACCGGCACGACGCCCGGGCGTCGCTGTGGCGTCGGACGTGGAGGTGCTCATGCCTTGCTCACCTTCGGGTTGAGGACTGCGTAGGACAGGTCGACCATGAGATTCACCAGCACCGCGACGATCGCCGTCACCAGCACGACCCCCTGGATCACCGGCAGGTCCTGGTTGCGAACCGCGTCCACGACCAGCGTGCCGAGCCCCGGCAGACTGAAGACCTGTTCGATGACCACGGCGCCCCCGAGGACGCGGGTGAATTGGAGGCCGAGCACGGTGACCACCGGCATGGCGGCGTTCTTGGCCATGTACTTCCAGGTGACCGTGCGCCGGTTGTTGCCCACCGCCCACGCGGTCGTGACATAGGGCTTGGCCGCTACCTCGGTCATGGCGCTGCGGACCTGTCGCATGATCTCGGCCGCCAGGGCCGCGCCCAGGGCCTACGCCGGCATCAGCAGGTTCTCGAACCAGCCGAGCGGGTCCTCCAAGAGGGGGACGTACTGTCCGATCGGGAGGACGTTCAGCTTCAGCGAGAACAGGTAGAGGGCCAGGAGCGCGAGCCAGTACGTCGGCATCGCGATGCCCATCGCGGCCCCGATCTGCAGCAGACGATCGAGCACACCGCCGGGGCGTCGAGCCGCGGCCACACCCAGTGGAATGCCGACCACCGCACCCATCAGCAGCGATACGACGGCCAGCGACAGGGTCACCTCGATCCGACTGGTGATCTCCTGCAGTACTGGCGTCTGGGTGATCAGCGACGTGCCCAGGTCGGCATGGAGCAGGTCATTGAGCCAGGAGAAGTACTGCGTCGCCAGCGACTGCTCGAGACCCAACTGGTCCCGAATGGCCTGGAGACGCTCCGGTGTGGCGTGGTCGCCGGCGATCCGCGAGGCGGGGTCACCCGGAATCGCGAGCACGAGACTGAAGGTGATCGTGCTGACGATCAGCAGGATCGGCACCGCCATCAGGCACCGCCGGGCCATGAACTTCAGCATTCGATCGAAGCTCCCTCTCCAGTGCGGCCGGCTCGGTTGAGAAGCCCGAGCTCGAAGCCCGACGGATGTGACCTGCGTGACATAGCCCGGATCAAACCAAGCGCCATCGAGCGACGGCAAAGGTCCGAGTTCACTGGATGGGAGCGGTAGCTGGTGCCGCCCAGGTGGTGGTGTGACGAGTGCTACATTGCGGCGCCGAGCGATCCAGGAGGACCCATGAGCGCGTCAGACAGCGGTGCCGATGAGGCGAGGCGGGAGCATGCCAAGCAGCGTCCCGGCGTCGCCGAGCGGATGACTCAGATCCTCGACGTGTTCGCGGCTGGTCCCGAGACGATCCTGCTCGAGGACATCATCCGCATCACGGAACTGCCTCGCTCCACGGCCTACCGCCTGCTCCAACAGTTGGTCGCCCTCGGTTGGCTCAGAAATGCCGAGCCCGGTTACCACCTCGGGGTGCGCAGCCTTTCGCTCGGCACCGGGGGTGGCGCCTCCTTCGACCACCTCCGCGCTGCCGCCGCGACCGCCTTGAGCCGGGTGCACATCGAGACCCGGGCTGTGGCCCACCTCGCCGTGCTCGACGGTCCGACAGTCCGATACCTGGACAAGATCGGCGGCGCCTTCGCCGAGAGCGTGCCCTCGCACATCGGAAAGAAGTTGCCGGCGCACCAGTCGATCTGCGGCATCTCCCTGCTGGCGAGGCTCACGCCGGAGGAGGTTGACACGCTGATCCCCCAGGCGGCGACCTATCCGCTGTGGGAGTTGCCGTCGCTCCACTCGACTCTCAACCGAGTGCGCCAACGAGGCGGGGTCGCCTTCGTGTCGGCCAGCCGCAGCCCCCTCAACATCGGGGTGGTCGCCTCGCTGATCCCCCTACGTCACGGCTCCACAGCAGTGATCGGCGTAGCGGGCGTGGGGCTCGAGCGGGTGGACCAGATCGTGCCGCGGGTGCTCCACGCAGCGCGGGAGACGGCAGCCCGGATGGATCGCCAGATCGCCTGAGCCGGCACCCTGGCTCAGCCCTCGTTCGGGTAGGTCAGGCTCTCCTCGTTCGGCATCAGGATCCACAGCACCGGGTAGATCAGCAGTTGGCTGCCCGGCACCAGCACGAGCACCAGCAGGAACAGCAGGCGCGTGACCCACGGGGTGAGCCCAAGCCGGCGTCCGACGCCGACACAGACGCCACCGAGGATGGCACCATCGGCACGACGGATGAGTCCCTGCCGGGCGAACGCGGAACGGATGGAGGTCATGGTGATCCTTCGATTGCGTGACTGGTAGCTCCAGCCTGCGCCGTCGGCCCATCGATAGCCATCGGGGTCGTCCCTGATCCTCCCCCGGGTTGACCCGCCTGCAAGCGCTCCACTTCGGCTTCCAAGGTGAGCACCATGTCGATGCCGGCCAGGTTGAGGCCCCGGCCCAGGAGTTCGGCGATGCGGCGGATGCGCTCGATGTCCTCGGGTCGGTAGCGACGGGTGCCGCCCGGGGTTCGATCCGGGTCGAGCAGGCCCCGCCGTTCGTAGACGCGCAGGTTCTGGATCGGCATGGAGGTCATCTCCGCAGCCACGGAGATGGCATAGACGCCAGCGGACTGCTCGGTCATTTCACCTCTCGTGTTCGGTTGGCCGGCTCCAGCCGTGGCCTTGAACTTTTCTCGAACCCGCGTTATATAAACCTATAACAGCAGATACAGATGCTGTTCACGATATCCCGCCCCCTGCAGAGGAAGGAATGGACCCATCATGATGATCCGCACCGCTGACCCGTTTCACGACCTGGACCGCATCGCCCAGCAGGTCTTCGGCACCACCAAGCGTCCGGTGGTGATGCCTATGGATGCCTGGCGTGCGGGTGACGAGTTCGTCATCGAGTTCGACCTCCCGGGCGTGTCTGCCGAAAGCATCGACCTCGACGTCGAACGCAACGTACTCACCGTGCGAGCCGAGCGCAGCACCCGCAACGGCGACTGGGAAATGCTGGCTTCCGAGCGTCCCCAGGGCTCGTTCACCCGCCAGTTGGTGCTGGGCGACAACCTCGACCTCACCCGGATCGACGCCGGCTACGAGGGCGGGGTGCTCCGCCTGCGAGTGCCAGTGGCTGAACAGGCCAAGCCACGCAAGATCGAGATCAGCACGGGATCCCGGAAGGAGCACGCGGCCATCGGGAACTGAACCGGCAGCCCAGGACGGGGTGGGCCCGGCGGGCCGTACGCCGTGATTCGCCGGGCCCCCCTCTTGCCGCGACCGGCCACAGGCCGGCACGCGAACGCACAGGAGGAGTGGACCATGTATCCCACCCGAACCGCCCGCGAACTGGGGATCCTGCTGCGGATCAGTCGCGAACTCGACATCGTGGGTGACGTGACCGCCGTCGTCGACAATCCCTCAGAGCTGCTGGCGTGGACCACCACGCTGACCGACCCCGTCGTGGTCGCATGGCGGGCGGCCGACTCCGGCAACCGATACCTTCAGGTCAGCGCCGTCCAGACCCGTGAGCCCATTCGGGGACGGGTCACCGCCATCCTCGCCTGCGACCAACACCTGGCGTTCTGGCGGGAGTTGCACAATGCCCACGAACTCGAGCCCGGCGACCGCACCCCACTCACCCAGGCCGACCTTGCCCGCGCCTGGCAGGCGATGCCCATCACCGCGCCCGACTGAGGCCCTGCCTCGGCGCGGGTCCAATCTGGCAGATCGCAGCGCCCCACGACGTAGGCTCACCGGATGCCCAACGGAGAGCGGGTGTACTCCGCCCTGGTGAAGCGCGACCCCGAGGTCGAGCGCGAACTGCCAGCCGACGTACGCGCCGACGTACCGCGCAACGCCTTGCGGCTAATCGGCGCGCACGCCCTGCAGTCTTCTGGTGACCAGGCGACCCGGGCCGCGACCGTGCTGCCCTGGTTGTTCCACGCACTCGGGGTGCCGCCCGCACTCGCGGGCGTGCTCGTCCCCATCCGGGAGTCGGGGTCGATGCTCCCCCAGGCGTTCCTGACACCGCTGGTCCTGCGGGTGCGCCATCGGAAATGGGTGTTCGTCGCCGGCGCCCTGATCCAAGCGCTGTCGGTCGCAGCCATGGCGCTCACAGCTGTCGTCGGGAGCGGGCTCACGGCAGGACTGACGATCGTGGTCGCTCTGGCGATCTTCTCCCTCGGGCGCTGTCTGGGCTCGATCTCCTCCAAGGATGTCCAGGGCCGCACCGTGCCGAAGGGGCAGCGGGGACAGATCAACGGGCTGGCGACCATCGCGTCCGGGATCGTCGCCCTTACCCTCGGCCTCGGGATCCGACTTCTCGGCGGCGCTGACCTCCAGGCCGGTCAGCTCGCCTGGCTGCTGGCCGGCGGCGCCGCGTGCTGGCTGGGCGTGGCCGCGCTCTACGCCGGAATCCGCGAGCCGGTCGACGTTGAGGCAGTCCCGAGCCACAGTCCTCGCGTCCCTGACGCCACACGGACGCAGCAGAGTTGGGCCGTCCATACCTGGCGTCTCCTGCGTGAGGACCACGACTTCAGACTGTTCGTGACGGTGCGTTCGCTGCTGCTCGTCTCCGCGCTCAGTCCGCCGTTCGTGGTGACCCTGGCCGTGACCTCGGGGACGGAGGGGCTGGCCGGGCTGGGAAGCTTCATCATCGCTTCGGGGCTCGCCGCCCTGCTCGGCGGCGGACTCTTCGGGCGTTGGGCCGACCGGTCGAGCTCCACCCTGATGAGCGTCGGCGCAGCACTGGCCTCTGCGGTGATCGTGGCCCTCGTACTGGTGGTGTCCTTGCCCGCCTTCTCCGACGAGTCGCCATGGGCCGATCTCCTGTTCGTCGTCAGCTATTTCCTGCTGACCCTGCTGCATACCGGGGTGCGGGTGGGTCGCAAGACCTACGTCGTAGACATGGCCGAGGGAGATCGACGCACCATGTACGTCGCCGTGTCGAACTCTGCGATGGGCGTCATCCTGCTCCTGGTCGGCGCGATCAGCTCGCTGCTGGCCGTCGCGAGCGTGGAGTGGGCGCTGCTGTTCCTGGCCGCCATGGGAGTGGTCGGGGTCTTCGCCGCCCGCCGACTCCCCGACGTCTCCCATCGCGCGGCGTAGGACCTTTTCGGCGCCGACCGGACCCCGCCGACCCTCCCTCCGACCCAGCTACACCGGAGCGAGCGGGACGTGAGTGCCCTCGGGCAGCGTCACCGAGATCGGCGCACCGGGCCAGACTGTCCCGTCTCGCTCGACCACGGCCATGGCTCCCGCCGTGCGGATGACCGAGGCGGTCGCCGATCCCCGAGACGCGGTCGGCGGGGCCGGAACGTCAGTGGGCGTCCCGTCGGCGCGAGACAGCACCACCTTGAGCAGACCTGGTTGGAAGTCGTTGATCTGCGCGCACGGGTTGCGCAGACCCGTCAATCGCACCACCGGCCCGCCAAGGTCGAGCAACGTCCCGGTCGGCAGCCCGAGCAGGTCCAGTTCCTCGGTAAGGACGTTCTCGCCGAGATCGCCCGGCGACAACTCGTAGCCCATCGCTCGGGCCTGATCAAAGACCTCGTGGGCCAGCAGATGCACCTGGCGCAGATTGGGCTGATTCGGATCGCGGCGCACGCGCGAGCGATGCTGAACCAACGTGCCGGCGTGGGCGTCGCCGCGCACGCCGAGTCCAGCCACCAAGGTGATCGACTCGACGGGACGTTTGCTGAAGCGATGCAATTCGTCTCGACTGACGGCGAGAACCCGAGGTGTGGCCATCACGACATCCTGCCCCAAGCGGTCCGCTGGTGGCGCGCGCTTCGACGCGTCCCGTGCGGTAGAACCGGGTCAGTCGTCGTTCGGGAGGATCTGGACGTATACGGGTGCGCTGCCCCACGACAAGACGAACGAGTCGTCGCTCGACGGAGCTTCGCTGGTCTCGGCCACGCCGGGCAGACCGAGGCTCCAGGTCCCCAGGAGGGCACCCTTGACACTGCCGCCGACGACGTTGAGCACTTCACCCATCGCGTCGTGTACGTCGAGCGTGGGCAGCTCCTCGTCGGGCTCGAGACCGAGCATCGCGCCGGCCATCTGGGTAGCGACATCACTGTCGCAGGTGAGCACGAGGCGTCCGTTCCAGTCACCGCGGAGCTCGATCTGGGCCTGCACCCCCGTCTCGAACTCGGGTGCCTGACCCGACTGCCAGGGCTCGGCCGTCGCGAACAGCATCGCTCCCCACACCTGTTGGATAGCGGCCAGGACGAGCTCCTGGTCCGGCGCCTGGTAGGGCGCGCTTGAACTGGTCACGTCAGACCCCTGTCGTTGTCGGGCGGAGCCCGAGCAGATCGAGCTTCTCCATCATGGCCTCACCAGTGAATGGCTTGATGAGGTACTCGTGCGCACCGGCTGCCAGTGCCCTGACGATCCGGTCCGACTCACTCTCGGTCGTCACCATCATCAAGGTCATGGCACGCCACTCGGGTCGCTTGCGCACCTCGGTAATGAAGGTCAGACCGTCCATCACGGGCATGTTCCAGTCCACGCAGGCCAACTCGGGCGGGCCGTCCATTCCTGACAGAAGGTCCAGCGCTTGTTGGCCGTCTCCGGCCTCCAAGATCTCGAAGCCTTCCTGACTCAGGATGCGGCCGACGATCCGACGCATCGCCCGAGAGTCGTCGACTATCAATGCGCGCATGTTCGTTGTTCCTCTCTGATCCGGTACACCGACGATCGGCCTGCCGGAACGCGTTCCCACGCCTCATCGACGCCCATCGTCATCTCGGCTGCTCCCAAGAAGAGATAGCCGTCGGGAGCCATCACCTGGCGAACACGCTTCAGCACATCGCGCTTGGTGGGCAGGTCGAAGTAGATGAGCACGTTGCGCAGGAAGACGATGTCGAACCGGCCCATCGGCGGAAATGGCCGGGTCAGATTGAGACTGCGAAACTCCACACGCTCCCTGAGCGACTGGTTGATCCGCCAGTTGAGACCTGCGCGCTCGAAGTGCCGGACCAAGGTCGTGGCGGGGAGGCCACGGTTGACCTCCAGTTGGGAGTACTCCCCCAGGCGCGAGCGGCCGAGCATCTCTTCGGAGAGATCGGTGGCGAGCATGTCGATCTTCCAACCGGCCAACTCTGGAGTATCCATCGCGGTCATCAGGATGCTGTAAGGCTCCTGACCACTCGAACACGCGCCAGCCCAGATCCGCAGCGATCGGTTGGAACGGGTCTTGGCCAGTGCAGGGAACACCGTTTGACGGAGTGCGGTGAAGGGATCGGAGTCGCGGAACCACGAGGTCTCGTTGGTGGTCAATGCCTCCACGATCAACTTGAGCGTCGCGGGGGCACGGCGTTTGGACACCTCGGCGACGTAGGAGTCGACATCTGGATGGCCCGCCGCTCGGGCCAACGGCACGAGCCGGGACTCCACGAGGTACTCCTTGCCCGTGTCGAGCACGATCGCGCTCTCGGCGCGGACGAGTTCACGAACGAAGGTGAAGGACTGGGGGCTGATGGTCATCATGCACCTCCCGATGCTGCGCTGATGGTGGGTCTGTGGACGAGGCGGCGAGTGATCTCGGCGGGGAGTTCACTCAGGGGCAGCACTTGCTCGGCCTCACCCGCATTCGCGACGGCTCCCGGCATGCCCCATACGACAGAGGTGTGCTGGTCCTGCACGAGCACGGAGCCGCCGCGGTCGTTGATGTTGCGAGATCCTTTGGCACCATCGGAGCCCATGCCGGTCAGCACGACGCCGAGCACCGACCCACCGACCGCAGCAGCGGCGCTGCGGAACAGCACGTCGACGGCCGGTCGACAGTAGTTCTCGGGTGGGCCCTGAGTCAGGCGGGTGACCAGGCCACGAGAGTCAGAGACGACCTCGAGGTGGAAGTCACCCGGCGCGATGCAAGCCGTGCCAGGTCGCAGCACCTGGCCGTTGGTCGCCTCGGTGACCTCGAGGGCCAGTTGGCGGTTGAGCCGCGCGGCGAACTGGGTCGTGAACATGGGCGGCATGTGCTGCACGATCGCGATCGGTACAGACAGCGGCGGCAACGCGGCCAGGAGCTTACTGAGCGCCTCGGGTCCACCGGTGGAGGCGCCGATCACGAGCAGTCGGTGGCCTCCTCGAGGGGGTGCAGCCGGGGGCCGGAGCACCACCGGGACTGCGCGAGCCAGCGGCATCGCACTCGCAGGGCTGATCATCCCTGGCTTGGGGACCAACGACTTGATTCGCGGAATCAGGGCCTCGCGGACCAACTCCATCGAGCGACCGACACTGCCGACGTTCGCGGGTTTCGGTACGTAGTCGGAGGCCCCGGCCGAGAGGGCGTCGAGTGTTGCTTCGGCACCTCGCTCGGTCAGCGTGCTGAACATGATGACGGGGATGCGACTGCCCGACTGGCGCAGACTGCGCACGGTCTCGATCCCGTTCAGCTCGGGCATCTCGATATCCATGGTGACCAGGTCCGGCTTCAGCAGTGCGATCTTCTGCAGCCCGGTGCGGCCGTTGACAGCGGTGCCTATGACCTCGATGTCGGGATCCTCGGAGAGCAGGTCAGAGACCAGCTTGCGGATCACGACCGAGTCGTCCACCACGAGCACCCGGATCCGAGCCATGAATCGTCCTCACCTTGGTACCCGCCCGTGCGGCAGGTGATGACCTCATCGGCTGAAGCGGGAGCAACCTGAGCAGGGAGGGTGAGAAAGCGGGCGCCGCAGCAGTCGACTCAGCCCCGGCCGTAGACCGCGTGCCACGGCCGCAGCAGGACGGCCGCGTCCTCGGCCGGGAGCAGGTCACTGATCGCCCCTGCCTGGACCACGCCAGACCAGGCGTTCCAGACGCCGTACGCCGCGTCGCGGGCCTCGAAGCCAGCCTGCGCGAACGCGATGACGGCTGCCAGTTGGGCGTCGCAGGCGAGTCTGAGCCGGTCGGCCAGCGACAACGCCCAGGTCGCTTGATGCATGGCAGGCGCCCACTGAGCGGTGTGAACCCGTAGTTCGTCGGCCACCCGACGCCACGCATCACGATCGGCACGATCGGCGCTCGCCAGCGAGGTCAGGCGAGCATCGAGGTGGGGCACGCCGACACCGATGTGATCACGATCCTCACCGGCGATCAGCCCGGAGCCGACGAACGGGCCGGCCATCGCTCGGCGCAGGTCGGCCGGCATCTGATCGCGCAGATAGGCGCTTGCAGCCGCATCGGCGAGCACGTCCGCGGCTAGGGAGGCCACCGGGTCCTGAACTGCGATCGAACCGCTGTTCAGCCAGGTCCAGTCCAGCAGTTCGCGTCGAAGCAGGCGATCCAAGGCATGTACGTCACCCAGCAGGCTGGTCTCCAAGCGCCGCAACAACGCGGTTTCGACCGCGGTGGCGTCCTCGAGTGCAGCACCCGCCGTCGTGAGCGCGTCCGTCATCGAGGGCGTCTGGGCTGCGGGCGCGGCGCACGCTCGCCGCCAGTCCTCGCGGTCACCGGCACCGGGGTGGCGATCGGCCAGTCGTTCCAGGTCGTCGGGTCTGGCGGCCAGGGCCACGCGCAGTACGGCAGCGACCTGGTGTCCGCCGGCCAGCCGTGAGAGGTCGTAGCCAAGGGCCGGACCACCGATCACCGAGTACGCCACGCGATCCGCCCCCGTCCACTGTTCGACGAGACTGATGGTAGCCCCGACCGACAACCGGATCAGGCGTATTCGGGTCCGATCCACCCGCTCAGGAGCGAGCCCTACGCCGGAGACAGGAGAACCTCCGTAGTGGATGTGGCCTTGACAGCCACACGCCACCCGGAGGTTCTCCTTGGGTCAAACTGTCACTTCTGGCGGAACCGAGAGATCTGGGTCCGCAGCTCAACAGCCATCCCGGCGAGTTCGTCGATGGCCGACCGGGCCTGGGCAAGCGCCTGTGTGGTGGCCTGAGCCGCACCGGAGACCCCCGAGATGTTCGTGGCGATCTCGCCCGAACCGGTCGAGGCCTCCGCCACGTTGCGCGACATCTCGTTCGTCGTCGCGGTCTGCTCTTCGACCGCCGAGGCGATGGTCAGCTGGTAGTCGTTGATCGAGGTGATGATCTTGGAGATCTCACCGATCGCATCCACCGCACCAGTGGTGTCACCCTGGATCGCTTCGACCCGACGAGCAATGTCTTCCGTCGCCCGCGCCGTCTCCTGGGCGAGCTCCTTCACCTCGTTGGCGACAACCGCGAACCCCTTGCCCGCCTCACCGGCACGAGCGGCTTCGATCGTTGCGTTCAGCGCCAACAGGTTCGTCTGCTCCGCGATCGAGGTGATCACCTTGACCACGTTGCCGATCTCCTGCGACGACGTCCCGAGCTTGGCCACCGAGTCGTTGGTGCGCTCCACCATCGTCACGGCCTCGGTTGCGACCCGGGCGGCATCGTTGGCCGACGACGCGATCTCGCGGATCGAGGCCCCCATCTGCTCTGATCCGGCGGCAACGGTCTGGACGTTGCGTGACACCTCGTCGGCGGCACCAGCAACGACCTCAGCCTGCACCGAGGTCTCCTCAGCACCCGCGGCGATCTGCTGCGAAGCCGCCGACAGTTCCTCCGCGGAAGCAGCTACCGCGTCGGCCGAACCCACGACATCGGACACGATCGTCGCGACCGAGTCGATGGAGCCGTTCAGGGCGCGCTCCAGTTCACCGAGCTCGGCGCCGGACGTCTCCGGCACCCGCTGGGTCAGGTCGCCGTCAGCGAAAGCGCTCAGGGCGTCGACACCCCGGCGCAGCGGACGGGTGATGGAGCGGGTGATCATGTATCCCACGATTCCCAGAGCGATCAGGCCGATCAGCGTGACGAGCAGCAGGTAGAACACCGCGTTCGCCCGGGTCTTGTTGGCGGCTGCCGCCTCCTTGGCTGCGGCTCCCTCCATCGCCCCCATCGCGCCGTCCACGATCGAGTCCATCTGGTCGTTGGCGGCCTGGACCAGGGCGACCTTCTGACGGGCGGCAACCGGGTCCTTCACGGCCTTGTCCACGAATCGGCTGATCGTCTTGCCGTACCCGACCCAGGCCTGAGCGAACTGATCGACCTGTTCGTCGCTGCCGCTCAGCCCCAGCGCCCGTAGCTGGACGAGCAATTCGCTGAGCGCTGCGTTGTCCTCGTCGACTTCCTGTCGGAACGCGGCGTTGTCAGCGTAGGCAGCCGCCTTCAGCGCAGTGGCCTTCAGCTCGCTTGATCGGGTGTCAAGCGCCTGCATCAGGACGAGCCCGTTCTGGAAGGCAGCCAGGTCCTTGGCGTCCTGGTTCAGTTGTCGGTAACCAGTCCAGGCGACGCTGGCGACGATGGCAGCAGTCAGCGCGCCGATCGCGGCGAGCGCGGTGAGCCGACGGCCCACCGTCCAGTTGAATTTCACAGACATGTCAGATCCTCGGGTTGTGGTCGTGAAGGGGATTAGGGGGCGACTGCTCGGTCGACGTCGAGCGCCAAGAGCAGTTGGTCGTCAAGCTTGTAGGCGCCGTGCAGGAACTCGCGCGACGGTCCGCTCAGGGTGTCGGGCGGCCTCTCGAACTGGTCGTCGTCGACGTCCATCACCGCGCCGATGCTGTCCACCAGCAGAGCGATCGTTTCGCCGGCGACCCGGACGACCACGAGCATCGGCTCCTGGTCGGCGTCGCGATCGGGCAGACCGAGTCGCGCCCGCAACTCCAGTGCGCTGAGGACCTGACCTCGCAGGTTGATCAGGCCGGACACGCTCGCCGGTGCGAGTGGGATCCGGGTCTGCGGTTGCCCGCGGAGGACCTCCTGCACGGCGTTGACCTCGACGCCGAAGAGGCGCTCGTCGAGGGTGAAGGTCACCAGTCGGGTGCTCACATCGTCTCCTGGAGCTCAAGGTCGCGCTCGTCGGAGGCGGCGTAGAAGGTCGGGTCGGCCGAGAGAATCGCGGCCCGAACGTCGAGGACCTCGACGATCCGGTCGCGAACCAGGGTCGAACCGAGGACACCGTGATCGGTGACCTCGTCTTGAAGCTCGGTGTTCTCTTCGACGATGTCGACGATCTCGTCCACTGCGATCGCCACACTCCGATCGCCGACCGTGTAGATGACCACCACGAGTTCGTCGCCCTCGCGGTCGCTGAGCGCACCGTAGTAGTTGTTGAGTCGCAGCAACGGCAGGATTCCGCCGCGATACTGCACCACTTCCCGGTTGCCGATCCGCTCCACGGCCCCCTGGGCGAAGGTTTCCAACCGGGTGACCGACGACAGCGGGATCGCGACAGTGCGGCCCCCGCCGAGACCGGCGACCAGCAGTCGTGGGCCTTCCGACGTCGTGACCCGGAGGTCGCGGTCGACCACGTCGTCAAGCTCCAACGCGTCCGCGTTGAGCACCCGTCGAGCAAGTGCCTGGACATCGAGAATCAGGGCGACCCGACCATCACCGAGGATCGTGGCCCCCGAGTAGGTGCCGAGCGCCTTCATCTGGGAGCCGAGCGGCTTGACGACGATCTCCTCGGTGCTCAGCACGCGATCGATGACCAGGCCGAAGCGCTTGCCCTCTGCCTGCAGCACTGCGATGACGACGTGGCCGTCGGAGCGGTCGGACTCGACACCGAGGACGTCGACGAGACGGACGAGCGGAAGCAGGGTTCCGCGCAGCCGGTAGACGGCCGCACCGTTGATGTCCTCGACGGCGGTCGTGGCCCGGTCGGCGTCGAGCGAGACCAGTTCCAGCAGGCTGACCTGGGGAATGGCGTAGCGATCCCCCGCGCACTCAACGGTGAGCGCCGGGACGATCGCCAAGGTGAGGGGGATGCGCAGGCGGCACGTCGTCCCGCGGCCTACGACCGACTCCACCTCGATAGTGCCGCCGATGGCCTCGATGTTGGTCTTCACGACGTCCATACCGACGCCCCGCCCGGACACGTTGGTCACGGCGGCCGCGGTCGAGAACCCGGCCACGAAGATCAGTTGAAGGATGTCGGCCGGCGACATCTGAGCGATCTGGGCCGGCGTACGAAGGCCACGCTCGATAGCTTTGGCCGCCATCTTGTCGGGGTCGATGCCGGCGCCGTCGTCGCTGACCTCGACGACCACTTGGCCGCCTTGGTGATAGGCGCGCAGCGTCAGGACACCCTCGGCCGGCTTACCGGCCAGAACTCGGCCTTCCGGAGTCTCGAGCCCGTGGTCGACGCCGTTGCGGACCAAGTGGGTCAGCGGGTCCTTGACCGCCTCGAGGAGGGTGCGGTCGAGCTCGGTCTCTTTGCCGACCATGGTCAGTGAGACCTGCTTGCCGCAGTTCGCGCCCAGGTCTCGAACGACTCGTGGGAACTTGGACCAGAGGTGGTCGATCGGCTGCATCCGGGTCTTCATGACCCCCTCTTGCAGCTCGCTGGCTATCAGGTTGAGCCGTTGGGAGGACCGCATCAGATCGGCATCCTGCTGGTCGCCTGCCTGACGAACGATCTGGTTGCGGGTCAGGACGAGTTCCCCGACCAGCCGCATCAGGGTGTCGAGCACGTCCACATCGACGCGGATCGACGCGTCGGCGACGGTGCGGCGATGACTGGACTCCTCGTGCTCGACCGAGGAATCGGCGACGTTGGGGGCCACCGGAGCTGCGACGAACTCTGCCTCGACGACGGGCTCGACAATCTCCTCGACGCTCGCCTCGACATTCTCCTCGACGATCTCCTCGGCAAGCTGCTCGACGGTCGCCTCGGCGCTCGGCTGGGAGTCCGTCGGCTCGGGCGCACGGCCCTCGAGGATCGCGGTCACCCGGGTCACTACGGCACTGACATCGGTGTCACCCTCGGCGCCCGTCTGCTCGATGGCGGCGAGCAGGTCACGCACTATGTCCACCATGGCGAGGAGCGCGTCGGTCGTTTGCGGGCTCATCGACATCTTGCCGTCACGCAGACCGGCGAGAAGGTTCTCACCGACGTGGGTCACGGCCTCCAGCTGACTGAAGGCGAGGAACCCGCTCGTGCCCTTGATCGTGTGGATCGTGCGGAAGATGCTGCCTAGCAGGTCACGGGAGCCGGGCGCTCGTTCGAGAGCGACCAGGTCGCGGTCGAGCTGGTCCAGGTTCTCGTGGCTTTCCACAAGGAATTCCTGGACGATCTCGTCGATCTCATCCACCGGGGTCTACCTCTCGTCGGTCGTACCGTTCGACGAGGCATATCGGCCACCGATGGGACGACCTGAGTGAAGATCACACCGGACCTCCGTGGACGGGCGACGGCGTCCTGGCCGTCCTGGCCCTGTTGTCCGTGCTGGATGGGCACCCTGCGGCCCGAGGAGCCGTAGCGGTGGTTCATACTAAGAACGTGTCAGGCTCGACAGAGGCTGGCTTCGCGGACGTGGTGTAGTTGCAGCACGCTTCCCTTCCAGGGAATGAGTCGAGGTTCAAATCCTCGCGTCCGCTCCACACTTCGTAGCCGCACCGACTGGCTCGCCAAGAGCCCGTGCTCTCACGGACGAGTCGGGTCATGACGCCGGCGACCGGCACGCACGCGCACGTCGCAATCAGCCGGAAACTGACGTCTGCTCCGCGGATGCCGTACCATGAGTTCTGCCGAACGGTCTTCTCAGCCTCATCCGGGAGTCGATCCCAGATTCCCTCCTACGAGCGTCCTCCTTGCGGGACGTCCGACGAAGGGGTTGGCCTGGCTGCCGGATCGTCGGACGTCCCGGGCAACGTCCGACGATGCGGTCGCGCCGAGCAACCGAGATGGCGTTAGCGGATGGTGTCGAAGTCGGTCCTTGCGGCAGACCGAGTGTCCGCGCGGGAATGCCCAGACCGCCGCGAAGGCGCCACGTCACAGACCGGCTTGAGTACGGCGGCGAGCCGGGATCCAGAACCGGGCTGACCTGCACAAACGCAGTTTGCGAGCCGTTGGCGGCCGTTGGTCAGAAACGGGCTCCGCGTGACTTCTTGCGGACTGTCTGCGGACCGCTGGACGGTCAAGGCTAGTCCGAGCCCCGACCTAGACCTTCGATCTTCGCACATCTTCCGGACAGGTCGCGGATGCTCTGCCAGACAACGGCTCGGGGGGCGTCGATCTTGAGTGCGCGGATGTATTCGTCGAGACGTTGCGGGCGATCTCGGAGGTAGGTGACTGCTCTATTGAGGCTCTCGCCCACCGTCGTGCCGTAGGCATCGATTGCCTTGCGCGCCCCGGCGTTCAGTGCGTCGGTGTCGGGTTTCATCATGGCCAGGTCGATCAGGTCGCGGCTGAACGTCGACGTGTCTGCCCAGCGGTCGTCATTGGCGAGCAGCTTGCTTGCGACCTGGTCAGTTCGCGTCAGGATCCGCAAGCCACAGATCTCATCGCCCGGGGCGGGAGTGTCGAGGTCGATGCGGCCTTCATGGATGATCTCGAACTTGATCGCAACCCCTGCTACGAGCACCGAGGTCCTGATCCCGTAACCGTCAACAGAGGGTGCTCGACCCAGGTCCAGTTCGCGTGTAGCCAGAGCGTCGAGCCCGTGGTCCCTGACCATCTGGCGTAGCGCGCGGTAGGACTGCTGGTCGGAGACCAGGAAGTCGATGTCGACCGATTCGCGGAACTCACCGTTGGCGAGGACGATCGCGGTGCCACCTCCGAACCAGCAGTTGTGCTCTGCCAGGAGCGGTGCGTCGAGGATCGACAGCACCTCGGCCACCTGTTGATGGTGCAGCCGTCTAAACAAGGAGCCTCCCGTTGCTGTAGGTGTCCGCCAAATGCTGGATGAACGCCTTCTCGTGGTCGGTCAGCGTCTCTTGGTCGAGGTGTCGCCAGCCGCGTTCGTAGAGGTTGAGCGCCTCTGTCTCGGTGATGGTGGTGCCGGCGTCGGTCTGCCAGGCCAGGGTGCGCAAGCCGGGGTAGTCGCCGACCGTGATCGTCGCCGGTTCTGCTGCTGGAGCATCGAGGAGCGGGACGACGAGGTGAAGTCCGAGGGCGGCGGCAACGTTGGTGTAGGCGCCGATCGTGACCGAGGGGTTGCCTGCCTCGATCCTGTGCAGGGTGACACGCGAAACGACAGCAGCTTCAGCACAGGCGACTGCAGTGACACCGAGGGCCTTTCGGCGTTCGCGCAGCCGGGCGCCTACGCGTTCGAGATCCGCCTGTTGCTCGGGGCTCGTGTACGGGCTTGAGGCTGGCATGTTTCTCATTTTAGTCATTCAGTTCTCTAAGTCAATAATGAGAAACATTCGGGATGACCTGTGGGTCGACCGGGCTGGCCCCACACGCGAAGCCAGCCGTGCGTCCAGATCGTCCCAGGTCAGACCGATCGAGGAGTCCGCGCTGCCCCGGCGTTAACGGCGGGACGATCGACGTACGGGCGCCGAAGTACGGCTCCGAGCGCTCGTCTTCCTCGCCGACAGCCTCGTCAACGTGCTCGCCGAGCACGTCGCCGCTCACGGCACCACCGGAAAGGAGCGCTGGCTCTTCGCTGGGGAGGGCGACGACGCACCGCATCAGAACACCGTCGGTTACTGGTGGCGCAAGACGCTGCGGGACGCTGATGACCGGCATAAAGTTCCACGACCTTCGGCTTTCTACGCCTCGGGTCTCATCGCGGCCGGGTCCGATTCTCATCGCGGCCGGGTCCGATGTGGTGACCGTCCAGCGCTCCCTCGGGCACGCGAAGGTGACCACCACGCTGAACACCTACGCGCACCAGTGGCCGACCGCCGAAGACCGCACGAGGAAAGCAGCGGAGTCGATCATGTCCGCGTCGCTCGGTCAGCCCGCCGGGACATTCGAAGACATGGCCGCGGACACGGGTGAGTAAGTCGCGCTCTTGGATCGCACTGCACTTAGCCGGGCTCAGCCCATGAACTCACGTGCGTCACATCGGCTCCCCTCTGTCGTCAAGAGGCGGATGCGAGGGCGTTCTCCTTGGTCATCTTCCGGTGATGCGATGTCGGTTGTAACGTCGGTTTCGCGGGTCCGGGAAGTGGCTGATCCG